>JAFVWG010000034.1 GCA_017501805.1 Oscillospiraceae bacterium | reverse complement strand
TTTGCTGAATATCGCCTGTCCGAGCGCGTTCAAGCGATCGTACAATTCCTTATCCATTTTGATCTCATACCACGCATCACAGCCGGATGCCTGATCAAGCAGCAGAAGCGCCACAAGCAGCCATACAAGGCTTTTTCGCTTCAACATGTTCCATTCCACCTTTCAATCGCAAACGCTGTCTCAGCCTGCGGATTCCGTCTTCTCCGTTTTTTTCAGCTGCATAATGATCCCGAAAACAATGATGCCCAGTCCCAGCAGAGAGTTCACGCCGATCTCCTCCCGAAGGAATACAGCCGTCCATACGATCGACAAAAACGGCGTGATATACGCAAGGTTGGAGATCTTCTCGGTCTTTCCGTTTGCAATTGCCAACGCCCAGCAGGTGTTCGCGGTCGCCGCCGTAAAGATACCGCTCCACGCAAAGCCGAGGATTTGATTCGCGGCGGGAATAAACAGATCTCCACGCACAAAATTCAGCACTGTTGTGAAGATAAACGCGATAAAATAGCCCACCATCAGCGTCATCATTTTGTCATACGGCATTTTCTTACTCAGCGCCGTATACAGACCGTAAGAGATCGCTCCGAGAATGCAGTACAGTGCGCCAAATAACATCTGTCTGTCAAAATTACCCAGGTCACCGCCCACAACGACGATCACACCGAAAAACGAAATGAGGATCGCGATGATCTTTTTCGCCGTAAGCTTTTCCTTTAGGATCACACAGGCAAAGATCAGGCTCATAATGGGCCACAGATAATTGATGATAAATGCCTGCGACGCCGGAAGGATATCCGTTCCCGCATAGTAGAAGACATAATAGAGCACGGTAGCGGGAATGCTGATCGCAGCCATCACAAGATAGTCCTTAACCGTATAATCCTTGTGTTTCTTAAAGTTACCGAGCGCGATATTCAGCACGAGGAGAAACACGCCCGCCCACAGCGAATTCATCCACAGAAGCTGGATATTGTTCAGCTCCCGAAGCAGGATCTTGGAGACCGTCGCAGCGGTCGACCAGAAAAAGATGGCTCCACCGGCGTAAAGATATGCCTTTTTCATGATAACATCACTCTCTTTGTGTCTGTCGTGCACGATTAAGCCTTATCGGATTTGCTGAAATGCTTTCTCATACAAAGGATGCAGACCACGCCCGCGATGGGAAACAGTCCTGCCGCGAGCAGCCCCGCACGCATAGCGATCTGCTCCGTGCCGATGTGCAGAGCTCCCGAAAGCCTCTGTGCGGCGTTTGTAAGGCCAAACTTGTCCGAAACAACTCCCATCAGCTGCGGCGCAACAGAAGCGCCCAGATCGCCGCCTGCGGCCATCAGCGCGTAAACCGCAACGCCGACATCGCCGAACTTTTCCTCAACACAGATGAGCGTTCCGGGCCACAGCATCGCCGCAAACAGCCCCGTAAGCGCACAGGCGATAACGCCGACCACGGGATTCATTGACAAGCTTGCAGCCAGGTAGCAGACGCTCGCGCCCAACATGCCAAACAGCAGCACCGACATAATGTTTTTGCCGAATTTTGCATACAGCGTCCTTCCCATCCCCAGCAAAGCCGCAAATGCTGCAACGCCGATGACGTCCCCGTAGACCTTGGGGACTCCGATCGCCTGTTCGATAAATCCGGATGCCCATTGGGACATCGTGCACTCGGCGGCACCACCGAAGAAAATGCACAGAGCGCACAGGACAATGCCTTTCCCAAAGATTTTCGTTTTTCCCTTTTCGACTCGGGTCTGATCCATTTGCGGAAGCTCAGCCATTCGGAACATCAGGTAGTCCGCAAGCGGAACGATCGACCAAAGCAGTGCAAGATACATCCAGTTCCTGCTGCCGAAGAGCTTCAGAAACAGGGTGCTGAACAGGACCACACCCACGACGCCCCAGGCATACATCGAATGGAGCTTGCTCATTTCGCCTTCCGGATTGTCACTCGGCATCGCCGCGATCACAGGACTCAGCAGGACTTCGCTCAGTCCGGAAGCAACAGAAAATACGATGGTTCCGATCACGATCCACAAAAACGCCATCGAGGGAAAACACCTCGGCATCACTGCGTATAGCAGCAGTCCGACGAAAACGACAAGCGGTGTGTTTCTGACCGCTTTCTGTATATTAAAACGCTTCGAAAAGAATGTGAAGACCAGATCGATCGCCAGCTGCGTAAAAAAATTGATCACGACAAGGAAACCGAGCAAGGTATACGACAAATGATACATATCCCTGAAGGTCAGGAACAGCAGCGGCGATAAATTCGCCGATATCGCCATTGTCACACCACCAAGGTAGCAGGCATTCTTTGTAAGTCTGTAACGATCCATAGGATCCTTCCTTTCGTGAAAAACGCAGCGCAAATGCACGAACAAGAAAAAAATCGACAAGACTTTTTAGGGAATAGTGAAGAGTGAATAGGTAATAAGTAAAATCGACAAGACTCTTACGAATCTTGTCGATTTTGGTACGCCGGAAGGGACTCGAACCCCCGACCTACTGGTTCGTAGCCAGTCACTCTATCCAACTGAGCTACCGGCGCATACCGCACTCACGTGCCCGTATATACTAGCACACATTGCCGATATTTGCAAGCACTTTTTGAGAATTCTTTCAAAGAAAAATCGCCGCGGCAAAATGCTCTGCCGCGGCGATTTGATTCGAAGTGATGCTGTATCTTATGCCCCAACGATCGAGGGGGCAACTTCGGGGGTCTCGTGCGTGCTCGTCGCCGAAGAGGAGGTTCCGCCGCCGACTCCGCCGCCACCAACGCCACCGACACCGGCACCCGGGTTTCCGCCGATACCGGAGGGCAGATTGGGGATCGCCGTGGGAGGCGGTGTGGGCTGCTCCGTCTCGCCGCCCTGAGGCTGGTCTTCGCCACCCTGCTGCGGGATGAAGTCGGAGAGCTTCGCAGAGCCTTCAAAGATCTTGATCGCGTTCTCATACGCTTCGCCGTTGATATGATCGTCAGCGATCAGCTCGGATGCGATCGTGTCGACCTTATTGTTCAGCTGGCAGTTGAGCAGACGGTACATAATGATGACCATATCGCCGCGGAGGAATTCCTTGTCTTCCGCGTCATAGTCGATCAGACCGACCTTTTTCGCAAGCTCATAGGGCTTGTCCCATACAAAATCCTTGCCTTCGCCTTCTTCATAGCCAAGGGCACGAAGAAGCATGGTGATGAACATCATATCCGTCAAGGGCTGACCGTAGCCGAATTTCGTCTCGGAAATGCCCTTTGTGATGCCGTCTGCATAAGCAAGGCCGACATAGCCCTTCGCCCAGTCGTAGACATCGTCAAAAACGCACTTGTCTGCACTTTCGGCTGCGGTGGCTTCGCCACCGATCGCACGGATGAGCATTGCAACACCCTGCTCACGGGTGAGGGGTTTTTCGAGCTCGTAGCCCTTGTCGGTTCCCTTGAACAGACCAATCAGATACAGCGCATCGGCAGCTCTCAGAGCCTCAGCTTCGTTTGCGGCAAATACCGTGCAGCAAGCCGTCAGCATGCAGACAACCAAAAGCAAAGAGATGATTTTTTTCATACGTTACACCTTTCCTTTCGATCCGGGGGCGTTGCCCCCGGATGTCAGCTTGTAAGTTTCCGCCTGCAGATCAGCTCTTGAACAGAGCGTTTGCGGCATTGCTGTAGGCAACCATCGCATTGTAGAGCGCGGTTTCTCCGTAAGCATTCTTCACCATATCCGCGTAGGTAAACGCATCGCTGCGGCCATCGCAGGAAACCGTGATCAGGTCATTCAGGCACGCGGCATAGAGTCCTTCAAAGACCGCCTCGCCGGCGTCGGAGAAGGTGACCTCCATCGAGCGCGTCTGGTTGCAGGTCGAATCCGTGTAGGACACGGTCGCCTTCGCTCCGGCAGTACCGCCGGTAAGCTTCAGATCAAAGGACTTGTTCGTGTCAACATAGACAGCGCAGCCGGTAGCGGCAAGGTCGGCAGCCTTCGTCCAATCGTGCGCGGCAGAGAGCGCGGCGCCAAACTGGGACAGGGTGCGCATTGCCGTTCTGAAGTTAGCCGCAGAGGTTGCGTTATCCGCAATCGCGTCGGCAAACGCCTTCACTCCGGTCTTATAGCCGCTGCGGTAAATTGTGCCCGCAGCATCGAGTGCAGTCAGTTCGACCTCAGCCGCGAAGGAATCGAAGTCAAACGTGTGGGAGTAGATCGAAGTCGTACGCGTTTCGGCCTTCTCGGCAAGCTGTCCGTTAATGCGGACACTTGCGAACGAATCGAGAGCTCCGAGCTTCGTCTTGAAGTTCACACAAACACCGTTGTTCAGAGTCAGGGAAACCAGAACCGGCGTCAGGCGCTGATCCAGACGGAACTCCTGCGTTACCGTCTCACCGTTGAGATCCTTCGATCCTGCCTTAAAGAGGACATTGCCCTCGGCTTCAAGTTTGCCGCCGTTCAGCATGATCTCGCCATTCACCGTCATATCGGCATTGCCGCTGAACGAGAGGGTCTTGCCGTTCAGATCGAGGGTGACATTCGCAGGAACGGTGCTGATGCCGGACTCAACGGAATCTTTCAGGAGCTTAACGCTCACATTCGCATCTTCGGATCTGCCCGCGACTGCCAGTGCATCTGCAACAGAGCCATAACTCGCACCCTCAACTTCCGCAACACCGTTCTGGTTGATATGGTGCAGCAGCACCGAGGAGGTCGGGATCGAGCTGAAGCTCGGCAGATACTGCGCGTACTTCACCGTCAGATCGGCGAACTTCTGGTTCAGGAATGCCTGCGGATTCGCAGCTTCATCCAGAACGACCGGTTCGGGGATGACATTCTGGAAGATGATACCTTCATCCTCTTCTTCCTCGCCGCCGTCATCGCTTCCGGACAGGTCGGGGTTGGTGTAGTTCTCGGGAACGCTGGCGAAGTGATCCGCATCCGCGGGACCGTAGGTGTATGCGTCCTGAATGTTCAGCATAAACTCGGTTCCGGAATTACGTTTGGCAAGCGAAGCCTTGTTCGATGCGTTGATAAACACCGTACCGTCGCTGATCGACACAAAGGCGCTGTGCGTGCTGCCGTCAAAGTTGAGGTAGACGGGATAGCCGCTGCCGTAGTTCACGATCACACCGCCAACGATGTTGATGGTGAAGTCAACAGTGGACGTCGAAGCGTAGATATTGTGTTTGCTCGATTTCGCAAAGTAGTTCACGTTCTCAAGGTTGAGCGTGCATCCGGTGGAGCCCATAAAGTTGTAGTCACCGGACGCAGGAGCGATGAGCGTACCGTTCTTGATGGTAACGGTGCGGCTGCTTGAAATGGAGAACGCCTGTCCGCTGGTCCGCGCGACCAGAACATGACCGTTCAGATCGAGGGTCATATCCTTTGTGAAGGAATATGCGGAAGTCGTTTCGTCAGCCGACACAATGTCCCGCAGCAGAACGACCGTTGCGCCATCCAGCTTGCCAGCCGCGCTGAGCGCCGATATAAGCGTGTTGTAAGAGACGCCGTTGACCGTTGCGGCAGCGGACTCGGATGTGACCGCGTAGAATTCCGCAGTGTCGGAATAGCCGTTTGCTTCATTTGCGATCTTCACAAACGTTGCGTTTCTCTCGGGGAAAACGGACTGCAGGATAAACTGCGACGTCGCATCGCATTCATACCATGTACCCGTCTCGCGAAGGGCTTTGGTAACAAAGAACGTATCCGAAACGGTGTCGATCGTCGCGCCGTTCATCAGACGAAGCACGACCTGTCCGTTCAGCGTGCTGCCGATCCGGTTTCCACCGTCGAGTATCAGCTTCGTGCCGGCATCCGTCACAGTGAGCGCGTAGCTGTTCGTGCTGTAGAACTCCGTGGAGTTCGCTACGATCTCGACAGCATTTTCCGCATACAGCGCTTCATCCGTACCAACAAGCAGGCTCGTGCTGATCTGCATCTCGCCGCCGTTTGCGCGAAGCGCGATCGCGTCGGATTTGAGCTTCAGGTCAACCAGCTTCGTTCCGGTGCAGCTGCCGCTCTCCAGAGCGTTTCCGCTATTGACGATCATACCGTTTTTCAGCGTGATGTTGTTTGCCATAAGGACGATCGCTGCGGAGGCGTTCTCTGCGCTGATCGTAGCTCCGCCGAGGTTGAAGGTGAAATCACTCTTCGTAATCGTGAGCGGCTGCTCCAGCGTCAGATCTCTCCAGATCTTCAGTTCCGCACCGGCTGTGACAGCTGCCATAGCCGAAGTCAGATCGTTATAGAACTTGGTCTCATTATTAAGTGTGACAGTCGCAATATTCTGAGTTTCCTCAAACACTGCAATAAAGACCGTGTCATCGAACAGAAGCGGCAGTGCGCCGATCTGATAAAGGGTCTCGTCAGCGCCATCGATCTTCCAGCCGATAAAGACGAATGTGCTGTTGTTGAAGGAGATCTTCGCCGGCTGCTCGGCATAGCTCGAGGCAGTGCCGGAGAAGAGCGTCTCCGTATGGAGCGTCGAGCCGTCCTGCTTAAAGGAAACGTTGATCGTTCTGAAGCCGAAGCAGCTGACCGAGTACTTCAGACCGTTGGCCTCGGGATAGTCGATCGAAGTCTTCTGGAGGAGCATCGTCACGACCAGATCATCGGGCACGACCAGAGCGCCGCCATCTGCGACCTCGAAGCCTGTAGCGGTTCTGTCGGGCTTGGCATAGATCTCGGGAACCGTGATGAACTCCACGGTGTTGCCATCGGCGATCTTCAGCGCAGCTTCGGTGTACGGTGCCACAACGATGGTGCTCGTCAGCGTGACCACAGAGCCTGCCGCACCGGATGCATCAAGCGCATATCCGCCCGCCGACAACGCGTACAGAGCGCTGTTCTCAAGCTGTGCGGTTGCAGGCGCTTCGCCGGCGATCTTCAGCGCATCTGCGCCGACCAGCTTTGCATCCGTCACCGTCAGGGTGCCTTCGTTTACGACCGCAGCCGCACCCGACTTCACCATACCGTTCAGGATGTTCAAGGTCTTCCCTGCTGCAACGTGGATCGCGTCCGTCTCTGCAGCCGTAAGCGTCTTGCCGGAGAGCTGGATGGTCAGATCCTTGTCTACGTTGATCGTAGCGGGGAACGTCACATCGGTGATAAGCGTGATCGTACCTTCACCCGCCGCGTCTGCCTGATAGGCTGCAAGAAGGTCATCCGTCGTGGAGAAGGACGTCAGCTTGTTGTCTTTGGTCACATAGTAAGCAATGGTGTTCGGAGTCCAGCTGGTCAGAGCCTCGTACTCTTTGCCGCCGAGCGTTACAGCAACGCCGATCTCTTCCTTGATGGAATCATCGATGAAGGGCTGAGAACGCTCCTCTTCAAAAACTGCCTTGTACTGCGGAGCAACGCAGAAGTTGCCTTCCACAGAGGATACCTTGACAGGCTTCTGTCCGTTCATTGCGGAGTAGAGCACCACATCGCCGCCAACAAGCAGGATGTGCGAAGGTGCATCTGCGGCAGAAGTGCCTTCCACGATCGCATAACCGGCCTGTCTGTTGACAGCGGCAATTGCGGAATTTTCAACCAAGACGGAGCCGCCGATCCGGCCTTCCATTGCGCCGTTGAGCGTCTCAATGCCGTTGTTGTTGGCGATAATCGTGCTGTTCTTGATGCTGACAGTATTATCCGCGCTGTCTGCGGCAAAATAGGAGATGCCGGAGCCGGAGGATCTCAGCGTAACATTTTCAAGCTGCAGGTTGAACAGCGGAGCATTGCCGTCGATGCGGAATGCAGAGGCCGCTGCCTTGGTCTGCTCCCAGGTACCGTTCGAGACGGTGACGCTGAGGGTATCGGAGAAGGCTTCGTTACCGCCGATCGCAAGCGCACCGGGGATCTTGAACACGTGACCGTTCAGGTCAACATGCAAAGCCTTCGCATCCTTGGACAGACGGATCACACAGACATCATCCGCATTGTAGTTGACAGATGCATCTGCGGTGCTGTCGGCAAGGAGCTTCACCGTGCCGCCGACTGCTGCGGTAGCGTTGGTGTCGCACTGAGAATAGATGATCGCGTCCACCGCGGCAGTGAAGAAGATCTCTTCTCCGGTAACCGCAGCGGTATACGTAGCAGCATCATTTTCAGAAGCTTGGTTCGAAACACGCGTAAATACATGCGCGGAATTGATGCTGCAGTTTTCGTAAGTGTAGGAATTGGCACCGGTCAGGATCGGCGCAGTACCGTTGGAGATCGCCGCGTTACGGATTGTGATGTCCGTCGTGCCGTTCAGCGCGAGGATCGCGTCCGTACCGTTTCCGCTGAATGCGTGACCGTCGAAGTCCAGCGCAAACGCGGAAGCGTAACCGGCATTGTCGACCGTCTGCTTCGTATTGAAGACAGCATCCTTCTTCATCGTGACGGTGACGTCCTCGAACGATCTGCCGAAGTAGACCGCATAGGTGATCGCATCGATCGCCTGTGCAAAGTTAAAGGTCATTCCCTTGACCGTCAGCACGGCAGCCGCCGCGTCTTCCGTCGTCAGGAAGCTCTTCATACTCGTGCCGTACGCGTCGCTGTCGCCGTCAAAGATAACGGTGCGCTTGCGATGCACGGAACCGGAATTCGTTCCCTGAGCGATCGGAGCATTGGTCGAAGCGGAGTCCGTGTAAACCAGATCCTTGATGTAGTAAAGCAGAGAGGTGTCGTTCTTATTCGTGCTGTTGGTCAGAACATAGATCGCCTTGCCCTGATCTGCAGTCATCTCGCATCTGTCCGCGATCAGATAGGAGTGATCGACACGGTAGTCATAGATGCAGTAGCCCTTGGCTGCGGCAGCAGTAAGCTCTACGTTTTCAAGGGTCACGCCGAACTTCGCGCCGTTCAGGATCAGAGCTGCATCGGAAGCAGAGGTGATCTTACCGTTCCGGATGTTCAGCTCGAAGTCGTTCAGATCAGGATCCGCCGCGAGGAAGATGTCCGCGGTGGAAACTGCATATCCGTTCAGATCCAGCGTCAGATCGCCGCCGTTCGCCGCGGAGGTCAGAATGACGTCGGATTTCTTTCTCAGGTTGGTCGTCGTTGTGGTGGCATAGGAGTAGTTGCCGCCGACCTCGACCGCAGCTCCCGCAATATCGTCCTTCGCAGGCTCTGCAAGGAGCTTGACCGTGCCGCGATAGCCTGCCTGCTTCCAGGCGGCAAAGGCCTTCGACAGCGTCGTGGCAGCGCCCTCAACACCGTCAGCGGATGTGAAGGAAGCAATGCCTTCCGTTTCGACAAGCGGGGTGTGGATCAGAGCCGCCTTCGAAGTGGCTTCGAGATACGCGGGCTTAGCTCCGGCAGTCGAAGTGGTCGCAAAGGTGGATCCGTCCGGCATCGAAAGCATATAGGTCGCAGGACCGAGGTTCAGCGCCTCGCCGCTTTCCGTGGTGATGCTGTCGACGATCTTCGAGCTCAGACCGCCGCTGAGGAGGTCCTTGCCGAGCACGCGTGCGTTTTCGGACATAACGACCTTGCAGTCAAATTCCATGCCGGAATCGATCTTCGCGATATCATTCAGCGTGATCGCCGTATAATCTGCAAGCGAACCGAGGACACTGCTGCCGTGCAGGTTCACGCTGTATCCGAGATCTGCAGCAAGCATGATCGCTTTATCAGCTTCGCTCAGGGTCTTGTTCGCCTTGTTGAATTCGATGGCCTGAGCGTCTTCGGAGATCGCGGTGGAATTATACAGATTGATTTCCGTCTTCCAAAGCGTCGTGGAGAAGACAGGCGTGACGCGGTTGACATTGGCTCCCGCTGCGCTCCAGCGCATTGCGTAGAAGTTCACGTCCTTCATGTTCACGACAACGTCATTGACCTTGCCGCCCGCAATCAGCGTCGGCGAGGCAACACCAACGGAGATCGCACCGTAGTAAGCGTCCGTACGTCCGCTGTTGCGATAGATGATGCTGCCGTTTTTGATGTTGATACGCGAAGTCATACCGCTGTAGATAAGCGGACGGGCAGCCGTAACGGTCAGCGTATGACCGTTCAGGTCGAACCAAAGACCCTCAACGGTGAGATCGGGATCTTCATCGTTCAGATACGTTTCGGACGGAGCCGTCAGAAGACCGAACGAAGAGGTAGTCATCTTGCTGATCTCCGTATAGTCCTGCAGCAGTGTGATCTTGCCGCCCGGTTCCTTCCAGCTGCCGGCCGCGGTGAAGGCAGCCTGCAGGTTGTTGTAGCCGATCGTGATACCGCTCGGGGAAACGGTCTTGATGAAGCTTCCTTCCTCGATCATTTCCGCATCGGTCTTGAACGGGGGGTAACGGAAGCAGTTATATTCCTGCGCTTCCAGATAGCTCGGCTTTGCACCGACCGTAGAAGCTTCGACGATCGTGCTTTCATCGGGCAGCGCATAGGAATACTTTCCGGCACTCATCATAGCTGCCGGAGTCGTAGTTGTCAGCGGGATCGAGCTACCGCTGGTAAAGATGCCGTTGCCGAGAAAGATGGAATCCTGTTCGGCATCGACCGTCACAGTATGGGTGATTCCGGTGGAGGTGCCGGAACTGCCCGTATAGTAAACTGCAGAGTTGTCCGCCAGCGTACCGACCACGCTCTTTCCGTGCAGCATCACGGACGAGTGCAGTCCTTCGCTCTGCAGAGCGGCCAGTCCAGCACCGGTAACCGCTGCGGAGCTCTTCTGGAACTTAACGGCGGGAACGCTCACGGCAACGAGCTTGGAGTCATATACATTGACCTCGTTATCGCCGAGGGTCGAAGTAACGCAGTTGACCGAGCTGTTCTTCAGCGTCTTCAAAGAGACGATCTCCGCGTTCTTCACGGTGGTACGTGTCTTCAGGATCGTACTGCCGCTCACGGGCGACGTGGAAGAATAGCCATAGGTAACAACACCGATCTGGGCAGAACCGCGGCCATAGTTCTGATAGATAACGCGACCGTTCCGGATGTTGACCGAGCCGGCACCCGCGCGGCCGAAAACGACCTGAGCAACTCTCGCTGTCAGCGTATGACCGCCGAGGTCGATCCAGTAGCCGTAGACTGTAAGACCGTCCTCGTCCGTCGTGGTATAGGTGGGATTGCCGCCGGGCATCAGATAGGCGGTGCTTTCATCGGGATTGATCGCGGTGTAATCCGTCAGAAGGTAGACCACACCGCCTCCCTCGGTCCAGCCGTTTGCAACGGCCATCGCACCGGAGAGCGAATTGAAATACTGGATCGTTCCGTTCGGAGCGACCGTCTTCATAAACTCGCCCGCCGCAACGTGCGCGGCGTCGTCGTCCTGAAGCGCAGCCACAGGCTCGGAAGCGACCGTCTCTGCGGGCGCGATCGTGATCGGCTCTGCAGAGGCAGGAGTATCCGCTTCGAGAACCGTCGTCACATCGGTGACGTCCTCTACGGATACATTTTCCGCCGCAGCAAAGGTCGGCAGCATGGAGAACACCATGGATACCG
>JAFVWG010000250.1 GCA_017501805.1 Oscillospiraceae bacterium | reverse complement strand
CGAGCCGCGTTGTGACAAACGCATCCGCGCCCGCACAGAGGATCGCAAGAATCAAAAAGCCGATCAGGAAGTTGGATGCTGAGCCTGCGATCAGGATCGCAAGCTTTTTCAGTTTACCCGCGCGGGAAAACGCGCGGGGGTCATCGCTGTCCTCGTTCTCCCCCTCCATCGCACAGTAGCCGCCGATCGGAATGCAGCGCAGAGCGTAGAGCGTCTCGCCCCGCTGTTTTTTCCAGATCGCAGGACCCATGCAGACGGAGAATTCGTTCACGCGCACATTACAGGCCTTTGCGGTCAGAAAATGTCCCAGCTCGTGGAAGAAGATCAGCGATCCGAATATGAAGATCGCCGCGAGAATATATAACAGCAAATTTTTCCCTCCGGTCAGTTTCCGAATTTTGCCGCAACCGCGGCTCTTGCACACCGATCCGCCTCAAGGATCTCCTCCAGAGTCGGGTCGGCACACAGCGGCACCGAATCAAGCGCGCAGGCGACCGCGTCGGAGATGTCATAAAAACCGATCTCCCTGCGGAGAAAACGCGCCACGGCAGCCTCATTCGCTCCGTTCAGCACGGCGCAGGCCGTGCCGCCCGTTCTTGCCGATTCCTGTGCCAGACGAAGGCACGGGAAGGTCTCAAGGTCCGGCTCGGCAAAGGTAAGCGCACCGCAGGTGAACAGGTCAAGCTCCCCCGCAGGCGACGGAAGCCGCTGCGGATACGTCAGAGCAAGCTGGATCGGCAGGCGCATATCCGGCGTTCCGAGCTGTGCCATCACAGCCCCGTCCGTGAATTCCACAAGGGAGTGCACGATGCTCTGCCGATGGATCGCGACCGCGACCTTTTCCGGTCCGACGGAATACAGGCGCATCGCCTCGATAAATTCCAGTCCCTTGTTCATCAGCGTCGCGCAGTCGATCGTTATCTTCTCTCCCATTTTCCAGTTGGGGTGGCGCAGCGCATCCTCGCGCGTGACCGCAGCAAGCTGCTCCCGCGTCATTCCGTAAAACGGTCCGCCGGAGCAGGTCAGGATGAGCTTGCGAAGCTCCGCGCGGTCACGGCAGCCCATCAGGCACTGGAAGATCGCGGAATGTTCCGAGTCTACGGGAATGATCTCCGCGCCGAAGCGTTCTGCTTCGCGCATCACGAGCTCACCCGCGCAGACAAGCGTTTCTTTGTTGGCAAGTGCAATCCTTCTGCCCTTGCGGATCGCTGCAAGCGTGGGACGCAGTCCGACCATTCCGACCACGGCGGTCACGACCGTGTCCGCACCGTCCAGAGATGCCGCCCGAAGCAGACCCGCATCCCCGCTGTCAATTTCGATCTTCAGGTCGCTCAGACGCCGCCTGAGTTCTTCGGCGGCAGCTGCGTCCGCCATCACCGCAAGCACCGGACGAAACGCACGGCATTGCTCCTCCATACGATCCACGTTGCTTCCGGCTGTCAGCGCAAGCACACGGATCTCAAGACGCTCGCAGACATCCAGCGTCTGCCGTCCGATGGAGCCGGTGCTTCCGAGTATTACAAGATTCTTCGTCATAGTCTCACTTCACAATCAGCGGCAGAAGCAGCACCATCAGCTCAGCCGAGGGTGCAGTCGCCACCATACTGTCCAGCCGATCCAGCACACCGCCGTGTCCCGGCAGGATCGTTCCGTAGTCTTTGATCCCGGTCTGACGCTTGATCGTCGAAAACACCAGGTCCCCGGCAGTTCCCGCCAAAGCGCCGAACACGCCGTAGATGATGCCGGAAAGATAGTCCACACTGCGCGAGAAAACAAGCTGCAGGATCAGGCAGTAAAGCAGGATGCCGATCGTGGCGCCGATCACGCCGCCGACCAGTCCCTCCACAGTCTTGTTCGGGCTGATGACCGGCGCAAGCTTATGCTTGCCGAAGCGCAGACCGGCAAAATATGCACCGCTGTCGGATGCAAAGGGGAGGATCAGTGCGGCGATAATATAATATCTGCCCAGCTGCATCGCAAGGATCCTTGTCAGCGCCGACAGACAGAACGGGACCACCAGACCCGCGAACAGCGCGGTGCACAGACGTGAAAAGCCCATCTGCGTCTTTGCAAGCAGGAACTCCGCAAACAGCGCCGCCAAAAACAGCCATACGATGGCAAGCCCCCAGATATGCGGCATTCCGAAGCCGCACCAGAGGCATACGCCGGCAGCCGCCGCCGAGGTCCACACGATCACACGAAGATTGCGGAAGATGCCCGTCGAATACAGCAGCTCATACACCGCAACGACCGAGGCCGCCGCAAGAAAGACGGCAGTCGCCCACGCGGGGCAGGCAAGCACGAGCACGAGCAGGAGCGGCAATGCAACAGCCGCGAACAGGATTCGGGTTTTCATCGCTTTACACCTCCGTATCTGCGATCGCGCCTGTGGAATGCCTCGATCGCTTTTTCCAGTTCCTGCGGCGTGAAGTCCGGCCAAAGCACATCCGTAAAATAATATTCCGCATATGCCGATTGCCATAACAGGAAATTGGAGATCCGCACCTCTCCGCTCGGGCGGATAATGAGATCCGGGTCCGGGATCCCCGCGGAGTACAAAAGCTCCGAGAAGCCGTTTTCATCGAGTTCTTCGGGTTTGCACTCCCCTGCCGCACAGCGGCGCGCAAATTCCCTTGCCGCACGGCAGATCTCGTCGCGTCCGCCGTAGTTGAGACAGACGTTCACCTGAAATCCGTCGTATTTTTCCGAAATCGCATCGGTCCTCTGCGTAAGCTCGCGCAGCTCGGGAGAGATCGCGGAAAGATCCCCGAAGAAATGCAGACGGATATGATCCTCCTCCATCTCGTCGATCGCCTCAAGCAGATATTTTTTCAGAAGCGACATGATCGCTGCCACTTCCTCCTCCGAGCGTTTCCAGTTCTCCGTGGAAAACGCATAGACCGTCAGATAGCGCATACCGATATCGCGGCAGTAGGTCGCGATCCTGCGGAAGGTCTCGCTTCCGGCGCTGTGTCCCGCCGTACGGGGCAAGCCTCTTTTTTTTGCCCAGCGCCCGTTTCCGTCCATAATGATCGCAACGTGTTCCGGGACGGGATACGCTCGCTTCAAAGGCGCGGCGTTTTTTTTCTGAAACAGCATATTGTTCTCCTCCACTCAAGAAAAGCCGCCGTTCGGCGGCTTTTCAAAAGCGATATTACAGCTCCATGAGCTCCTTTTCTTTTGCGGCACAGGCCTCGTCGACCTTTTTTACATAGCGGTCGGTCAGATCCTGAATGTCCTTTTCCGCTTTCTTCTGGTCGTCTTCCGTGATCTCGGAATTTTTCAGCTGCTTCTTCACGAAATCGACCGCGTCGCGGCGAACATTGCGGATGGCAACCTTGGAGTCCTCACCGTACTTCTTGACCTGCTTGGTCAGTTCAACGCGGCGCTCCTCGGTGAGCTGCGGGAAAATCAGGCGCAGCACTCTGCCGTCATTCTGCGGGTTGATGCCGAGATCCGACATCTGGATCGCCTTTTCGATCGGCTTGAGCTGGCTGCCGTCCCACGGCTGGATGACCAGCGTGCGCGCATCGGGGGAAGAGATCGTCGCGATCTGTCCGATGGGCGTATCCGTGCCGTAGTACTCGACGGTGATGCAGTCCAGCACTCTCGCGTTCGCGCGGCCTGCGCGAACAGAAGAAAACTGCGTGCCGAGAACCTCAAGAGTTTTTTCCATTTTGCGTTCAAATTCTTTCAGATCTGTCATTTTAATCTTCCTCCTTTACAGTTGTTCCGACGTCCTCGCCCATCACGACACGGTAAATGTTCTCCGGGTCTTCCAGCGCAAACAGGACGATCGGCAGATGGTTATCCATGGAAAGGGATGTTGCCGTGGTGTCCATCACGGCAAGATGCTGTGCAAGCACCTCGTTGTAGGTAATGGTGTCATATTTCACAGCGGTGGGATCCTTGCGGGGATCCGCGCTGTAAACGCCGTCGATGTTTTTGGCGAGCAGGATCGCGTCCGCGCCGATCTCTGCCGCGCGGAGCACCGCTCCGGTGTCCGTTGAGAAGAACGGGTTGCCCGTTCCGCAGCCGAAGATCACGACGCGGCCTTTTTCCAGATGCCGCAGCGCGCGTCCGCGGATGTAGGGCTCTGCGATCTTGTTCATTTCGATCGCGGACTGAACACGCACGGGTACATCCCGCTGCTCCAGACAGTCGGCGACCGCCATCGCGTTGATCATCGTGGCAAGCATGCCCATATGGTCTGCGCGGGTGCGTTCCATATGATCGCCGCCGTCTTTCAGTCCGCGCCAGAAGTTTCCGCCGCCGACAACGATGCCGATCTGAACGCCGGCGTCAACGCATTTTTTCACAACGTCACAGACACTGCCGATGACGTTGAAATCCAGTCCGCGGTGCGCCGCACCGGCAAGCGCCTCGCCGCTGATTTTCAAAAGGATCCGTTTATATTTCGGTGTTAAAACAGTCTCCCGCCTCACTGTGTTGTTTTCCAGAATATTCTATACCATTTTCGTCCGATTGAAAAGAGCAAATTTATATTTTCGGCTCAGAAAGAAAAAATTTGCACAAAATGCCATGTTGGTATATAATAACGGCATCACACCCGAAGGGATGATCTGCTATG
>JAFVWG010000033.1 GCA_017501805.1 Oscillospiraceae bacterium | reverse complement strand
TGACAAGGACGTTCTCGCCCTGAACAAGGCGAAGGTCATCGACGGTATGACAAAAACGGAGTTCAAGCCGAACGAGCTGCTGACCCGTGCACAGATCTCCAAGATCATCTGCGCGCTGCGCGATCTTACGGAAGCGCCGGAGGTTCCCGAGGTTTCCACGAGCACGGCATTTGACTGATACGGCAAATATATGAGACAGAGCGGACAGCCGAACGGCTGTCCGCTTTTTTCTGTCGCCGCTTTGCGGCGATGGTTTGATTACCCTTTCCGTCCTTGCTTTGCCCGGACACCTCTCTCATAGGCAGAGGCAAGTGCGGGCAGCAAATATTAAATCTTTATAAACGGGGGAAATGCGTTGACTTTTAGCGGTGAGTTTTGTAAGATATTTAAGTATAACTATTCTGAGATAGTGTGCGCTTTTTGTGTCCGCCGCATCGGACGGAGCGCACGGAACGGAGGCGCGGCGTGTGGTCAACATCGTTTTGGTAGAGCCGGAGATCCCGGAAAACACCGGCAATATCGCACGGACCTGCGCCGCAACGGGCGCGGTGCTCCATCTGATCCGCCCGCTCGGCTTTGACATTTCGGAAAAGGCTGTGAAGCGCGCGGGATTGGACTATTGGCATCTTGTGGACATCCGTACCTATGACGGACTTTCGGATTTTTTCGAGAAGACCGGGGCAAAGGATATCTGGCTTTTGAGCAGCAAGGCGGCGCAGATCTACAGCGAGGCAACGTTTTCCGACGGCTGCTGGCTGCTCTTCGGCAAGGAGACGCGCGGTCTTCCGGAGGAGCTGCTGCGGCAGTACCCCGAGCGCTGCCTGCGCGTGCCGATGCGCGCGGAGGCGCGAAGTCTCAACCTCGGGAACACGGTGGCGCTGGTCACCTATGAGGCGCTGCGGCAGCAGGGATTTCCGCAGCTGATGACGCAGGGGAAAATGCTCTGCTGGTGAGAAAATTACGAAGCAACGCTCGAAAAAATATATGAAGTGCAAGAAGATATCACAACAGGAGGAAACTATATGAAACATCTCTGCAAGCGCGGGCTCAGCCTGCTGCTGACCCTGGTCCTTTCAACGGGACTTCTGTCCGGGCTGACCATCAGCGCATCTGCCGAGACCTCGGTGGAAGAGCGCGGAAAGCAGGCGGTCGCCGTGGCACTTGCCTATTTCGACAAGGGACACAGCGTCCAGTACGACGGAAAGAAGATCAACTCGCTGATCAAACGCTCCGACTACGGTCAGAGCCGCTCGACCTACGAGGCTACGCCCGAGTTTGCGACCCCGCTCGAGACGGCGTACACCGTCTGCTCGGACTTTGCGGCACAGGTCTACTGGGAAGCTTTCCACTACACGCTTCTCGGCAACCAGGGCATTGTTTGGACCGGCTCGCTCAGCGAAGCCGACAGACATCCGGAAACGGTCGTGTGGTCCCACGAGCCTGCAGTTCTGATCAAACCCGGAAAGCAGCCGAATCCGAACATTTCCTCCAAGCAGGAGTATCAGGCGGATGTTGACGCGGCGATCGCTAAGATGTATGCGATCGCGCAGCCGGGTGATATCTTCACCGCTTTCAGCATGTCATATAATTCGTCGACCGACTCGTTCAGCAGCGTGGGCGGTCATACGATGGTCTGGGCCGGTGACGTGACGGGCGACGGAAGACCCGACATCATCCACAGCGGCGGCAGACATATGCTCCTGGATGAGAAAATCGACAGACGCGAATATTTCGATGAAAATGATCCCTATTTCATTGAAGACAATGCGTATTACGGCGCTGAGGACGGCACCGCTTACCACGACAGATACTCGAACTTCGGCACGAGTACCAACGGCGGCTCGATCCGTATCGCCGACGCGGAGACGTATATCGGTGAGCGCTATGTCAAGGTCGGCCGCAGAATGACGCTGCGCCGTCCTGCGCTGGCGATGACGGACGAGACCTATCCCGTCCGCGCGGCTTCGCAGTACCGCGTGGAGCATCCCGGTCTGACGATCGACCGTATGCTCGACCGCACCCGCTTCGGCAGCACCTTCACCGGTGAGACCGTCACGATGACGCTGAAGCTCACCAACAACTCGCAGCGCCATATGGGATTCGTATCCGGAGGCGATGACGAAGACTTTGACGACGGCGAATCGGAAGCCGCAGAGGCGACCGTGCAGACCGCGGGTGCGAGCGCAACGGTGCTTGCTGCCGCAGCGAATGTCACGGCTGCGCTCCAGGCCGGCGGCGAGAGCTACACCGTTACGGTGAAAGAGCCGACTCCCGCAGGCGCGCGGATCAAGACGCCGTTCGCGGGCGCAACGGTCAAGGACGGCGTGATGACGCTGGATGTTCCCCTCGCAGCGGGCGAGACGAAGATCCTGACCGCGGAATTCGAGATCACCGCGATGCTCGGCGAGACCGTCACCTTTGAGGGCGGCTTTGTCGGCGACATCCCCTCGAACTCCATCCCCATCCGTGTGGGAGGCAAGAAGCTGACTGCGGCGGATAAGGAAAGACTCGCGCAGATCGCCGACGGAAAGTACAACCGCCTGCTTAACGATGTGGCGGCAGACAACGATACCCTTGCCAATGTTGTCTACCAGAACATCCTCGGCGTCAAGCTGCAGCTTCCGACCTTCACCCAGATCGCGAAGAATCTGACCAAATTGGTGAAAACGCCGAGCGGTCAGTCAACGCGTGTCTTCCTTCCGGAAAATGAAGTTGCAGCAGAGAATCTGACCGCTTATCAGATGATGGTCAAGACCTGCTGGGGCGGCATGAGTATGTGGAACAAATACGGACACGAACGCTGCTCCGATCCGCGGAATTTCTGCCTGGAGCCGGGCGATGTGATCGTCCGTTCCAACTACATCTCTGCTCCCGGTGCGGGAAAGAGCGAGCAGCTCATTTACCTCGGCGACGGCAAGTATCTGAGCTGCAATGCGGAAGAAAACAGCTTCCCCATTGTGAATGAGCGGGAATTCTTCCGCTGCCTGTTCTATCAGATCTTCTACGTTCTGCGTCCGACGCAGGTCTACGGAGAGCTTCCCGGCAGAGCGGCGATGACGGTGGAAGGAACCGGCTTCAAGCCCGGAAAATCGGGTACGGTCACGCTGCGGATCGACCAGAACAGCGGCATCGCAGGTGCGAAGCTGAAGCTGGAGTATGATCCCGCGCTGACGCTGGAGAAGATCGAGACCGGCGACGCCCTTGCAGGGCTGACCTTTACGGAGCCCGACAAGCTTTCCGAGAATCCTCTGAGTCTGGTCTGGGAAGGCGAGAAGGCGGACACCTCCTGCGGCACGCTGCTGGCGCTTACCTTCTCGGCACCCGAAAAGACCAAGGTCGGTCAGTATGCTGTGACCTTCTCCTATGAGCCCGGCGAGGTGTATGACGCTGAAGGGAACAACGTGGCGCTGTCCATCGAGAACGGAACCATCACCGTGCAGCATCTTCTGGTCGGTGACGTCAACGATGACGGCGTGATCGGTGCAAAGGATGTTACCACGCTGCGCCGTTACCTCGCAGGCGGCTATGACATCGTCATTTCCGAGACCATTGCCGACACCAACGGCGACGGAAGCATCAATGCGAAGGATCTTACGATCCTGCGCCGCTATCTCGCAGGCGGCTACGGCGTGGAGCTGAACAAGCCCGAGACGCAGCTCAAGCCCGATGAGACGCCGCGTATCCCGCTGCCCTGAAATTCGTTTTATTTCACAATAAACCATTAAGATGATTGACTTTTTTTGTGCATCCCTGTAGAATCGAGTGTGTAAACTGTTTTTCGGTGAAAAATCCGAAATCGTGCAGAAATGAGGAGGCATTATGAAAAAGTACCTGAAAAGAACAATGAGCCTGCTTCTGACGCTGGTGATCTTTGCCGGACTGCTGTCCGGACTGACCGTCAGCGCCGGCGCCGTGACCATCGAAGAGCGGCAGCAGGCGGCTATGGCCGTTGCCCTTGCCTACTTTGACAAGGGACACAGCGTCCAGTACGACGGCAAGACCCTGAACAGAACCATCCACCGCACCGACATCGGCAAGACCCGTTCCACCAACTACTCTTCCCCCGAGTATGCCACCAAGCACGACACCCTCTACACCGTCTGCTCCGACTACGCACACCAGGTGTACTGGGAAGCGTTCGGCTATGACCTGGCCGGCAACGCCGGCACCGTCTGGACCCGCTATCTTGCCCGTGAAGGCAAGGATCTCCCCGAGTGCGTTTGGTCCTTTGTCAAGGCCGACGGCAAGGACATCAAGGAAGAGATCAAGGTTATGTACGCTCTCGCGCAGCCCGGTGACATCTACACCGAGTATGCAAAGAGCGGCGGTCACACCATGATCTGGGCCGGCGACATCACCGGCGACGGACGTCCCGACATCATCCACAGCGGCGGCGGTCACATGAATATGACCAAGCAGCTCGACAAGATCGAGTACTTCAGCAAGGAAGACAAAGAGTACGATCCTCGCTACGAGGCCTCCTTCGGCCCGACCACCAAGGGTGGATCCATCCGCATCAGCGACGCGCAGGACTACATCAACCAGCGCTACATCAAGGGCAACCGTCAGTGGATGACCCTGCTGCGCCCCGCGAAGGTGATGAACGAGTCCGATCCCATCCCCGCAAAGACCCTCTACCGCGTGAGCCATCCGCGTCTGTTCATCGAGCGCACGATCGATGACAAGACCCGCTTCAACAGCGTGATGACCGGCGAGACCGTCACCATGTCTTTGGTGCTCGCCAACAACTCCACGCAGAATTACTCCGTGTCCGTCAAGGAGCCCACTCCTGTCGGCACGACGATCAAGACCCCCTTCGAGGGCGCGAAGGTTGCCGACGGCACCATGACCCTCGATGTTGAACTGAAGGCCGGCGAGAGCAAGACGCTGACCGCGCAGTTCGAGATCACCGCCGCGCTCGGCGAGCAGGTCGTCTTTGAAGGCGGCTTTGTCGGCGACATCCCCTCGAACGTGATCCCCATCACGGTCGGCGGCGCCAAGCTGAACGCGGACGACACGGCGAAGCTCGCCAAGGTCGCTGCCGGTGAGTACAACCAGGTCCTCGCGGACGCGAAGGCGAACAACGAGACCCTCGGCGACACCGTGTATCAGAACATCCTCGGTCTGAAGGTGCGCATCCCCGATTTCACGACGGTTGCCACCAAGTTCACCAAGAATGTCACGACTCCCGCGAAAAAGCTGACCAACGTTTTCCTTATGAAGAACGACATCGCGGCGGAATATATGACCGAGTACCGCATGATGGTCCAGACCCTCTGGGGCGGCTTCAGCATGTGGACGCCGCGCGGACTTGACCGCTGCCCGCAGCCTCGCGACATCTGCCTCGAGCCGGGTGACGTGATCGTTCGCTCCCAGAACATCCTCAGCGC
>JAFVWG010000249.1 GCA_017501805.1 Oscillospiraceae bacterium | reverse complement strand
TCACGGCGCCGCCTTCACCGATATCCGCTTCCCTTCCTCTCTCGAAGAAGGAGGAATAGATCCCGCCGAGCGCTTTGTAGAGCTGCCAGTATTCACCGTTTGTCGTGATTTCCTTCCACGCCTGCGGGTATTGCTTCACAAATTCGCCGAGATCTTTGCTGTACAGCATGGCATCCTGGATGTCACGGGAAAAGTTGCTGATCAGGAAGGTCGGCTTTTTACCTGTCGTGAGGGCTTTGAACGCGCGGTTGAATTTCCGCGCACCATTCAGGAAGAAATTATTCTCCGGGCTATCCGGGCTCAGCGCCTTCACAGCCTCATAGAGTTCCGGAGAGACGGTGATCTGATACAGCTTCCCATCCTCCCGGACGATAAAGGTGTTGTTCTTTTTCGGGGTCTTGTCCTCCAGCTCGTCGAAGGTGTCCTCACGGAAATCGCCCTCGTATTCTTCGACATTTTGGACATATTTCGTCCTTGCGCTCCCGCCGTTCATCAGGCGCTGACCGAAGCGATTCTTGCTGCCCTCGCGCACCACGTTCATCGTCTGCCGGGCAAGCGCGATGTGCAGCGGCATGATCTTCTCATCGCCGCCCGTGCTGCGGCCGATCGTCTTTCCGACCTGCACCGTCCCCGCTTCCCGCGTATCGATCCCCGCCTTGTCCAATGTGCGATAGGTCGGGACGTAGTGCGGATAAATCGCCTTGAGGGCGTTATAATCCTTCTCGGTGATCAGTCCGCTATCTACACGATAGCGCAGCAGGTTGTCGATGTAGGCATAGACCTTTTCCGCTTCTTCCCGGAACTCCGGATTCTCACGCAGAAGACGGTCTGCCGCGGCGCGGCTGTCCTGCGCGGTGACGTGATGCCCGAAAACAGGGCTGTTGCGCGTATTCTCCGCGCGCTGCATCGCCTGCAGGTACCGCATATATTCCCCTGCCACAAAGTAGTACGGGCTGGTCTCCTCCGCAGCCATACGGGAGATCTGATAGTCCGCGAACTGCGCAAGATCCGGATTTTCAGCCTTGAACCGCTCGAACGACGCCCGCGCGGCGTCGACGCGTTCCGGGTTCTCCCGCTGCATACGGTCGATGTTGTGCATGTGCAGAAGATACAGCTGGAAATCCTTGTAGTATTCCGCACCCTTCGATCGCACGGTTTCAAGCACCTTGTTCAGACCGTCTCCGGTGTTTCTGCCGAGCGTGTCAAAGCGGTTGCCCTCGATCATTTGCACGGCAGCGTTTGCCGATGCGCGCGCCTGGTTGAAGTAGGAATACAGATGCCGGTCCCCCGTCTGCTTTTGGATCTGCGTCACCGCGTCGCCGGCGTCGAAGAACTTCCGCGCAATAAAGCTCCGGACGTCTTCGACCTTCTCCCGCAGAGGAACTTTCTCCCGCTGCACATCGGTCTGTACAAGATCCTCCGGATCCGGGTTCGGATCCATATTCGCGTCGTCTTCGTCAGCGATCGCATCGGCGAGCCGTTCCACTTCCTCCCAGTATTCGTCCAGATCCTTCTGCCGCAGGCGTTCCATCACAGAGCGATCTTCAGTCTCCGGCGGCTCCGCTCGGGTCAGCTCCTCAAACACATCGTCGCTCAGCTCTTGGAAATTTCTGCCGGTTGCATTTTGAGAGCTGTCCCTTGCGTCCTTTTCGGTCTGAGCTTTTTCGAACGCCAGTTCTACTGCGGTCTTTCCGCTGCTGTCACCGAACGTCACATGTGTCTTTCCCGATTTTTTCCAGTTGACATTGTCCCAAAAGCGGCGTATATTATCCTTGAAGTCAACTTGACGTATGGCCACGAGGGAATTGGACCCTCGGATCCCAGCGTTCAAGGGTTGACTTCTTTTTTTGTCCAAATGCAAAAGCCGATTCTGTTCCGCCGCTTTCAGAATATCGTTGGCAATCTGTTCGCGAGGATATACGGTAATCTGCTTATTTGCCGTAACCCTCTTTCCTGCTGCATATGCGTTGGTCTCCACTTCTTCAATGACCACAATCGGCTCACCGTCAACCGTCATATCCGTTACAAGAACGATACGGTTTAATCGTTTGTTTCCCTTTTCATCGGGCGGAGCTGCGAAGGCAGCTACAGGATTTTCCGAAGCCTCAAGCGCTTGCATCAGTCCCTCTTTCCCCAATGCATGATAGTTCGTATTTTTTTCATATCTGTCTGCCGCCCTTGCATCCTCCTCGGACACCATCGCTGCATATGCCTTTTTAGGTGGTATGTATTCCGGAAGAGAATTGGCACCGATGTCCTCCACGAGGAAATTTGATGTCTCTCCTGTGTAGACCTCGCCCTTGTCAGATTCAAATGTTCCATCCAACACCGCCTGCAGGTCCTTGTCAAGTTCGCTGCTGATCGAATACTGTTCCATGCTACCGGGTTTTCCGCTCTGCGCGCTGCGCAGGGCGTTTTCGTACATCCGGCGCATATCGACGAGGAACGCAGCATCCTTGTCACCGCGGAGCTCCGCGCCGAGCT
>JAFVWG010000248.1 GCA_017501805.1 Oscillospiraceae bacterium | reverse complement strand
GTATACCGCACCCGAACAGAACGCACCGCAGGAAAAACCCAAAAAGAAGAAAAAGAAAGTCGGTGGCATCATTGCGCTCGTCCTTGTCTTTGCGATCCTCGGCGGCGTCGGCGGAAGCTATCTGACCCTGCAGTTCCAACATTTGTTTGACCGCACACCCGTGCAGGATGAGCCTGCCGCGCCTGTCTTTGAAGAGGTCGAGATGCCGAAATTCAAGACGGTCGTCGGCGACAAGAGCCTGAGCCCCGCCGATGTCTACGCGCAGAACGTGGACTCCGTCGTCGGCATCGTGATGGAGACGACCCAGACCAATATCTTCGGACAGGTCTCCTCCGCAGTCTGCGGCGGCACCGGCTTTGTCTTCACGGAGGATGGCTACATCGTCACCAACGCCCACGTTGTTGAAGGGGCGGAGAGCGTCAAGGTCACGATGTACAACGGCGATAAGTATGACGCGAAGGTCATCGGCACACACGCCGCAAACGACATTGCGCTGCTGAAGGTCGAGGCAACGGGCCTGCAGGCAGTCACGATCGGCAAATCCTCCGATCTGGTCGTCGGTGAGCAGGTCGTAGCGATCGGCAACCCGCTGCTTGAGCTGACCTATTCGCTGACGGTCGGCTATGTCAGTTCTCTGAGCCGCTCGACCAATATCGACGGTACGCCGATGAACGTGATGCAGACCGACCTTGCCATCAACTCCGGCAACTCCGGCGGTCCGCTCTTTGATATGAACGGCAATGTTGTCGGTATCACCAATGCGAAACGCACCGGTCAGAGCTCCAGCGGCGCTCTGATCGAAGGCATCAGCTTCTCCATCCCGATCGATGACGTGCTGGATATGCTGCGCGATATCGCACAAAACGGTCGTGTTACGGGTCTTCCGTACCTCGGCGTTGTGTTCCGCGATCTTGACAGCTCCATTGCCGAGGTCTACAAGCTTCCCGTCGGTCCGTACATCACGGAGATCGTCGAGGACGGCGCCGCGGATAAGGCGGGGCTGAAAACCGGCGACATCGTGCTCAAGTTTGACGACACGGAGGTCGCCACGCTGAACGATGCGATGCTCGCTCTGCAGAAATACCGTGCAGGCAACAAGCTGACGCTGACCGTCTATCGCGACGGACAGAAGATCCAGGTCGACGTCGTCCTGGACGAACGTCCGCAGGAAGAGGAGCTTGCCGAACAGCAGCCGCAGCAGGTCCAGCAGCAGCCGCAGATGCAGCCCGGCGGCTCGTATCCCGGCTTCGGCTTCCCGTTCAATTACTTCTTTGGCAACTGATCCAATGACAAAGGACGCATCCGAAAGGATGCGTCCTTTATGATCAGATTTAAGCCAGCGGGTCGGGATTTGTATGCGTGCAGACCTCGCGGACTTTCGCCTGAAGGAGCTTCAGGTCAGCGAACGCCTCCGGGCGCTTGGAAACATCCCGAAGCAGGGCGGAGGGGTGGTAGGTCGCCATGTACCAGACGCCGTCCCTCTGCGTCCAGAGACCGTGCTCTTTCGTGATGCGGAAGTCCTCACGGATCAGCTCCATCGCGGCGATCCTGCCGAGACAGACGATGATCTTCGGCCCGATCAGGCGGATCTGCTCATTCAGCCACGGCTGACACGCCTGCTGTTCGACGCCGAGCGGGTCGCGGTTCTGCGGAGGCCGGCATTTGACAGTGTTTGCAATGTAGCAGTTATGACGCCCCAGACCGATGATGGAGAGCATTCTGTCCAGAAGCTGTCCCGCGGCACCGACAAAGGGGATGCCGGTTTCGTCCTCGTGCTGCCCGGGACCCTCTCCGACGAAGAGCACCTCTGCGTTTGCATCGCCCACGCCGAAGACGACATTCTGCCGTGTCTCGCACAGAGGGCACTTTCTGCAGCTGCGGCATTCCTCCTGCAGGGCTTCAAGGCTCATGAGCGATCCTCCCTTTCAAACCAGTCGGATCTGCCGAGCTCGTGCGGCGGTCGGCGATCGTGGCGGCGCTTGCTCCGCTTTTTTCTCTGGGTAAGGATACGATAGACAAACCAAACAATGCCCACAAGGCATGCTCCGAGGATGAGGATCAGAAGCACCGAACGCAGCCAGCCCTGCGAGCCGCTGATGCCGGTTTTGAGGAAAGTGAGAAGGGTCGCGCGCTCCACACGGGCGATCGAGACAAGCTTGGTGGAGCCGAGCGCCTTGCCGCCGTATTTGACGGTGATCGTGCCGAGCTCTTCACCCGCGTCGACAGGTGCGGTCACGCCGTTCTCGCTGATGAGCTTCACGTCGTAAACGATCTTGCTCTCGTCATAGTCGGAGGGAAGGAGCACCGAGACCTCTTCCTTCGGAGCGAGCGAGACGAAATTTGCGCCGGAGGATCGGGAGACGGGCATCTCCGCAACGGGGTAGAGCGTGTTGAGCACGGTCTGATAGGTGAAAGCGTCGAAGCCGTAGTTGATAAGCTTCGAGGTTTCGGGGAAGCTGCCGAACTCCAGATCGCCGCTTTCCAGAATGGTCGTTTCACAGCCGCACACGATGGAGAGAAGACGCAGGGGTGCGGACTCGGCAGTTGCGATCAGGCAGCGACCCGCAGGCGTGGTAAAGCCTGTTTTAACACCGCTCACGCGGCTGTCGTAGTAGCGGTTGGTCTCCGAATCGATGATCATCTGATTCGTTGTGGTCAGCTTACGGGCTTTGTGGAGATTTGTCGCGTCCATCGCGTATTTCGGGGTCGATACAATGGTGCGGAATGCGTTGTTTTCCAGCGCCTTCAATGTGATCCGGCTGAGATCGCGGGCGGTCGTGTAATGCTCCTCGTTATGCAGGCCGTGGGCGTTTACAAAATGCGTTCCCGTGCAGCCGAGCTCCGCGGCTCTTTGGTTCATTCGCGCGACAAAGGCTTCGATCGAGCCGTCGATGTGCACGGCAGCGACGTTGCAGGCTTCGTTTGCGGAGGAGAGCATCGTGCAGTAAAGAAGCTGCTCAACGCTCAGCTCTTCGCCCGGCTGCAGGTCGGCGGTGCTGCCGCTTGCGTCGATGTCGGCAAATGCGGCCTCGGGGACGGTGATACGGTCCGTGAGTCGGCAGTTCTCGAGGATCAGCAGAGCCGTCATAATTTTTGTCAGACTTGCGGGATAGACCTTCTCATCGGCGTTTTGCTCGAAGAGGATCTCACCGGAGTTTCGTTCAATGAGCATCGCCGCTTTTGCGTTGATCTCGGGCTTTTCCGCAGCTGCGAAAACAGTTCCGAATAAAAGACACGCGCAGAGAAAGAGCGCGGAAAGGATCTTTTTCATACAGATCTCCTCTTTAGGGTTTTATTTCTACAGAAAATATGGTAGAATCGAATCGATTTTATTATGCCAAAAAAACAAATTACTGTCAATGAGGAGTACCGGATGAAAGCCAACAGATCGACATCGCTGATCGTAGTGCTTTCGCTGCTGTTTTCTGTCCTTGTAACCGGAGTTTTCATCGGCAGACGGTTAAACCGCCGTTTCATTTATGTCGAAGAAATACAGCAGATGGAAGAGACGAAGGTCGAAATACCGCCGCTCAATATCAATACAGCCACGGTGCGTCAGCTTGCTGCGCTGGACGGTGTCAGCGAGGAGCTCGCCGCACGCATCGTCGAAAACCGAAACCGCTGGGGCTGGTATGACTCCGTTGACCGTCTTTTAAGCGTCGAAGGGTTTTCGCAGAAGCTGCTGGATTCTCTTCGCGACAGACTGACTGCCGAAAGACCGTAAAGAAAGCGCCGAGTCGGACTGCCGACTCGGCGCTGTAAAAGAATCAGAGGGAATAGTCGCGCTCGTCATATTTGGAAAAGTCCTGCGGTTTTGCAGCGACCGGGACGCGCTTCATCGGATCGTAACGGAAGCGGCGGCATTGATGCGAAGCGGGCACGACGCCGCACTTTTGGCACATGACCGCATCCTCGCTGATTTTTGCGCCGAAGGCACAGTATGTACAATCCCGCTCGATCTTTTTGCGAAACAGCATTCGTCCCACTCCTTTCTACGCTCCCATTATAGACCCTTTTCATCAGAAATGCTAGTGGTGAATTGCAGGAAAATCAGGCAGATCATTCCACAGGAGAATATGCACCACGGCATCGGGCTGATCGGAAGCAGGACCGTATCGGAAGAAAAGGTCTGTGCAACAGGCGAAATCAGCTTCGAAACGGGAAACACGATCAGCGCGGAGAGCGCCGCCTGCAGCGCCTTTGCCCGAAGATATGGGCGCACGGAAAGCCCTGTGCCTTGCAGCGCGGCGACCGTTTGCAGATGAACGCAGACACCGCCCCATCCGACAGCGGCGGCGGTGAGAGAGAGCTTCGCCGACCACGGCAGAGAAGAAGATGCGATCGCGATACAGCCGGAGGACAGCTCAAGAACGGCTGTCAGCAGAAGCTGCAGCGCCTCACAGCTGTGGAATACTTGCCGTATAACACCGAGCAGGACTGTGAACACCGTGACGAGCAGACTGATCGTAACAAGCGTACGCCCCGCGTCCGAAACCGCGGAGACAAATGCCTCCGAAAAGGGCGGAAGCGGTTTCCCACGCGGGATGAATTTCTGATCACAGCTTTTGCCGCGGAGCAGAAGACCGCACAAAAGTGCGGATAAAATATGCGTGGCGTACAGCACTGCGCCCACCGCTGTCGACCGGT
>JAFVWG010000247.1 GCA_017501805.1 Oscillospiraceae bacterium | reverse complement strand
TTTATTTACCTTACCTGCAAGCACCATCTGAACGATATCTACCGTCTCCTTATCGGTGACGCGCAGTCCGTCGATAAAGACGGGCTCCTTGCCCAGCTTTGACATCATATCGCTGATCTCGGGACCGCCGCCGTGTACCAGCACGACCTTCACGCCGATGAGCCAGAGGAAAGCGACGTCCTCCATCACCTGCTGCTTGAGATGCTCGTCCACCATGGCATTGCCGCCGTACTTGACGACGACGACCTTGCCGACGTAGCGCTTGATATAGGGAAGCGCCTGTGTCAGAACCTCGGCGCGTTCCTGGTTGGAAAATACGTTATGCATTGCGCTGCCTCCTATGTGCGGTAGTCGCCGTTGATCTTGACGTAATCGTAGGTCAGGTCACAGCCCCATGCAGAGGCGCAGGCCTCGCCGTCGCCGAGGTCGACGAGAATATCGATCTCCGACTCGAGCAGGATCTCCTTTGCCTTCTCCTCGGAGAAGGGGACGCTTGCGCCGTTCTTGCAGACGAGGATCTCGCCCTTGGCGCTGCTGAAACGGACATCGACCTTCCAGACGTCGACCTCCGCGCCGCTGTAGCCGATGGCGCACAGCACGCGTCCCCAGTTGGCGTCCGCGCCGAACATGGCGGACTTGACGAGGCTGGAGCAGATGACGCTCTTGGCGATCTTCTTCGCACAGGCTTCGTCCTTCGCGCCGGTGACCTTGCATTCGAGCAGTTTCGTCGCACCTTCGCCGTCGGCGGCGATCGCGCGGCAGAGCGCTACGGTCACGGTGTTGAGCGCTTCCATAAAGGTGGTGAAATCTTCACCCTCGGCGGTGACGGGGGCGTTGCCCGCCATACCGTTGGCGAGGATGACTGCCATATCGTTCGTGGAGGTGTCGCCGTCGACGCTCAGCATATTAAAGGTGTTCTTCACGTCGCCGGAGATCGCCTTCTGCAGCATTTCCGCAGAGATCGCCGCGTCGGTCGTCAGGAAGACCAGCATCGTTGCCATATTGGGGTGGATCATACCGCTGCCCATGGCGATGCCGCCGAGATGACAGGTCTTTCCGCCGAGGGTGAACTCCACCGCGATCTCCTTCTTCGCCGTGTCGGTGGTCAGGATCGCTTCGGCGGCAGAATCGCCGCCCTCTGCGGAGAGCTCCTTTGCGAGCTGCGGGATGCCGCGCTCAAACGGTTCGATCGGCAGCGGCTGACCGATGACGCCCGTGGAGGCGACAACGACATCTTCCGCCTTGATCTTCAGCTCGGAGGCGAGCATTTCGCTGATGCGCTCTGCGAGCTCGATACCGTTGGCATTGCAGGTGTTGGCGTTGCCGCTGTTGCAGACGATCGCCTGTGCGACGCCGTTGGAGATGTGCTGCTTGGTCACGGTGAGCGGTGCACCCTTGACGAGGTTCGTCGTATAGACCGCCGCCGCGTTCGCGGGAATGTCGCTGCAGATGAGCGCGATGTCGCGCTTTATTTTGTTGTGACGGATGCCGCAGTGGACACCGGAGGCCCGATAGCCCTTCGCGGCGCATACGCCGCCTTCAATGCGTTTCATATGTTATTCCTCCCCGAGGTTGAGTCCTGTCGTCTCCGGGACGCCGAGGACAATATTCATATTTTGGATCGCCGCGCCCGACGCGCCCTTGCCGAGGTTGTCGAAGCGGGAGATCAGCAGAAGCCGTTCCGCATTGCCGCAGACGGTGATCTGCATATCGTCGCGTCCGGCATACGCGCCGGCGGACAGGAAGCCCGCTTCATCCGCGGGATCGACGAAGTGGACGAGCCCGTTCGTGTAATACTTGCGGTATGCTTCGCAGATCGCGTCCTTGTCCGCGCCAAAGAGCGGCACGACAACTTCCATACCGGCATAGTAGGGAGCGACGATGGGGCAGAAGACGGGCGGCACGGCGAGATGGGCGTAGGCCTGCATCTCCGGCATATGCTTGTGCTGCTGCGAAAGTCCGTACAGACGCGGTGCGTCCAGAAGAACATTGCGATCCTCCGCCGCGTACTCGGCGATCATTTTCTTGCCGCCGCCGGAGTAGCCGGTCAGCGAGAAGCAGGAGAGCTTCTCCTCGGGGGAGAGCAGACCCTGCTCGACAAGCGGGGCGGTCAGCGCCAAAAAGCCGCTTGCGTGGCAGCCGGGATTCGCGATGCGCTTTGCACCGGCGAGCTGCTCTCTGCGTCCGCCGAGCTCCGCAAAGCCGTAGACCCAGCCTTCGGAAACACGGTGCGCGGTCGAGGTGTCGATGACCACCGTGTTCGGGTTTTCGATCATCTCCACCGCCTCGATCGCCGCAGCGTCGGGCAGGCAGAGGAAGGCGACGTCCGCCGCGTTGAGCGCCTGCCTGCGGCTGGCGCTGTCTTTTCTGTGCTCCTCGTCGAGACGGATCAGCTCCAGATCCTTACGGTCCGAGAGCCGCTCGACGATCCGCAGGCCGGTCGTTCCGACGCTGCCGTCAATAAAAACTTTTTTCATAGTTCGTTTCTTATCTCCGCAATCTGTTTTTTCACCGAGCTGACCGAGGTGCCGCCCTCGCTGCAACGCTTTTCCACGCACACGCGCAGATCAATGGCGTCGTAGAGATCCTCGTCGAAGAGCTCGCTGTAGGGCTTGTACTCCTCGAGCGTCAGCGTTTCAAGCGTCCGACCTTCCGCGACGCACCTGGCGACGAGCTGACCGGAAATTTTGTAAGCGCTGCGGAAGGGCATACCCTTCTTCGTGAGGTAGTCGGCAAGGTCCGTGGCGTTGAGGAAGCCGGTCTTCGCCGCGTTGAGCATTGCGTCTTCGTTCGCGGTCATACCACGGATCATACCGGCGAAGATGTCCAGACACGCCTTGACGGTGTCACAGGCGTCGAAGATGCTCTCTTTATCTTCCTGCATATCTTTGTTGTAGGCGAGCGGGATGCCCTTCATCATCGTCAGAAGCGACATCAGATCGCCGTACACGCGGCCGGTCTTTCCGCGCACGAGCTCCGCCATATCGGAGTTTTTCTTCTGCGGCATAATGGAAGAGCCGGTGGTGAAGCTGTCCGAGAGCGTTACGAAGCGGAATTCCCAGCTCGACCAGAGGATGACCTCCTCGGCAAAGCGCGAAAGATGGGTCATAAGGATCGAAAGATCCGCGGCAAGCTCGAGGCAGAAATCTCTGTCGGACACGCCGTCGAGAGAGTTTTGGCAGATGCCGTCGAAGCCGAGCTGCTTTGCCTCGAACACGCGGTCGATGGGATAGGTCGTCCCGGCGAGCGCGCAGCTGCCGATGGGGCTGAGATTCAGCCGCTTGCGGCAGTCGGCGAGGCGGCTGCGGTCTCGCAGCAGCATCCACGCATAGGCGAGCAGATGATGTCCGAAGACGATCGGCTGTGCGCGCTGCAGGTGGGTATAGCCCGGCAGGATGGCGCTCTGATACTGCTCTGCTTTGTCGGTGACCGCGGCGATGAGCGCGGTGGTCTTTTCCGTGAGCAGGTCGATCTCGCTGCGCAGATACAGGCGGAGATCCTGTGCGACCTGATCGTTTCGGCTGCGCGCGGTGTGCAGCTTCTTGCCCAGATCGCCGATGCGCTCGGTGAGCGTCTGCTCGACAAAGGTGTGGATGTCCTCGCACTCGGGATCGATCGTGAGCGCGCCGCTCTCCAGATCGGCAAGCAGCGCCTCAAGCCCTGCGATCAGCTCGTCGCTCTCCGCAGAGGACAAGATGCCCGTCTCACCCAGCATGGCGGTGTGCGCCATCGAGCCGCGGATATCTTCCCTGTAGAGGCGGCTGTCAAAACGGATGGAGGCGTTGAAATCCTCCGCCGCCCGATCCACCGAGCCGTCCGTGCGTCCCGCCCAAAGCTTTGCCATGATGTGTATCCTCCGGAATTATTTCTTGTTGTTCTTCTCGTCGACCATTGCCTGCACCTGCGTGGGCAGACCGAAGAGGTTGATGAAGCCCGTGGCATCCGCCTGGTTGTAGTCGCTCTCGCCGAAGGTCGCGATCTCTTCGCTGTAGAGGGAGTAGTCGCTCCAGATGCCGGCCTTGATGATGTTGCCCTTGTAGAGCTTGAGCTTGACGCTGCCGGTGACGGTCTCCTGGGTCTTGTCCACGAAGGCGCTCAGAGCTTCGCGCAGGGGGCTGAACCACAGGCCGTTGTAGACGAGCTCGGCAAAGGTGATGGAGAGCTTCTGCTTTTCGTGCATCGTCAGCTTGTCGAGGCAGAGGGTCTCCAGCGCCTCGTGCGCCTTGTAGAGGATCGTGCCGCCCGGAGTCTCGTACACGCCGCGGCACTTCATGCCGACGAGGCGGTTTTCGACGATGTCGATGATGCCGATGCCGTTCTTGCCGCCCAGCTCGTTGAGCTTGAGGACGATATTCTTCGCGCTCATCTTTACGCCGTCCAGCGCAACGGGTGCGCCCTTTTCAAAGTCGATGGTGACATAGGTGGGCTCGTCCGGAGCGTCGATGGGGGAAACGCCCATTTCCAGGAAACCCTTCTTCTCGTACTGCGGCTCGTTGCCCGGATCTTCGAGGTCGAGACCCTCGTGGGACAGATGCCAGAGGTTCTTGTCCTTGGAGTAGTTGGTCTCGCGGTTGATCTTCAGGGGGATGTTGTGCGCCTCGGCGTAGTCGATCTCCTCCTCACGGGACTTGATGGACCACTCTCTCCACGGAGCGATGATGGGCATATTGGGAGCGAAGTGCTTGATCGCCAGCTCGAAACGGACCTGGTCGTTGCCCTTGCCGGTGCAGCCGTGGCAGATGGCGTCGGCCTTCTCGGCCTTTGCGATCTCAACAAGGCGCTTGGCGATGCAGGGACGTGCATGGGAGGTGCCGAGCAGATAGTCTTCGTAGACGGCGCCCGCCTTCATCGTGGGGATGATGTACTCGTCCACGTATTCGTCGGTGAGGTCTTCGATGTACAGCTTGGAAGCGCCGGTCTTCAGTGCCTTTTCTTCCAGACCTTCCAGTTCGTCTGCCTGACCAACGTTCCCGGAAACGGCGATGATTTCGCAGCCTTCATAGTTTTCCTTCAGCCACGGAATAATAATGGAAGTGTCCAGACCGCCGGAATATGCGAGAACGATTTTTTTGATTTCCTTTTTCATGATGATCCTCCAGAACCGATGATACGGATTGTTATTTCTTAATGTGATTATATTATACCGCAAACCGGTGGATTTTGCAATATACAAGATTACCAAATCGGTATAAATATGCATATAAAAGTTATAAAAATACACAAATACAA
>JAFVWG010000246.1 GCA_017501805.1 Oscillospiraceae bacterium | reverse complement strand
ATGCTCGGACACAGCTTCACGAACTACGTCTCCGACAACAACGCAACCTGCAAGGAAGACGGCACCGAGACCGCGAAGTGCGACCGCTGCGACGTCACCGATACCAGAACGGTCGTCGACAGCCACCTGAGCGTTGCTCATACCCTCGCCTATGCTGCTGCAGGCGCTGTCATCACGGAAAGCTGCACGGTCTGCACCAACCACACCGAGACCGCTACGATCTCCGCCGAGAATGCAACCTACACCGGCGAAGCGCTCAAGACTGCTACCGTTTCCTACAGCGCAGGCTGGAAGGGCGGCGAGCTTGAGATCGCCTACGCTGACAACGTCAGCGCCGGCACTGCCAAGGCAACGGTCACGATCGGCGAAGCAACTGCTGAGATCACCTTCACGATTGCCAAGGCGGCTGCTCCTCAGGTCGTCATCCCCGACAGCCTGACCCAGCTCCCGAACGCAAGCGATCCCGTTGGTCAGCTTCCCGCTGCCGACCCGACCGCTGTTTGGGAAACCGAGTACGAAGTCCCGCTGACGCAGGAAGAGATCGACTCCGGTAACTTCGGCCAAGGCGTCACCACGAAGTGGACCACCGAGCGTCCCTCCGGCGCAGGCTCCTACAAGGTCCGTACGAGACTGGTAAGCAGTGACAACTACGAAGTTCCCGTCTACACGGAACAGGATCCCGGCTGGACCGAAGGCAACCTGACGATCAGAGTCGCCGGCGGCTACTATAACACCGTCCCGACGAACGCCGAACATCAGCACAACCTCTCGCACGTGCCTGCGAAGGAAGCTACCGAAGCTGCTGAAGGCAACATCGAGTACCGGTACTGCGCAAGCTGCGATAAGTACTACACCGATGCCGACGCGAAGAACGAAACCACGAAGGACAAGGTCATCCTGCCGAAGCTCGGCGCGACCGAACCCGAAAAGGTCAAGTTCGACGACGTCAAGGACAGCGACTGGTTCAACGAATCCGTCACCTACGTCGCTGAAAAGGGTCTGATGACCGGCACGGCAACGACCAAGTTCTCGCCGAACGCCAACACCACCCGCGCGATGCTCATGACGATCCTCGCCAGACTCGCAGGCGTCGACACCGAAGGCGGTGCGAACTGGTACGAAAAGGGTCTGAACTGGGCGAAGGAGAACGGCATCTCCGACGGCACGAACCCCGAGGCCAACATCACCCGCGAACAGCTCGTCACGATGCTGTACCGCTTTGCAAAGTCCCCCGCTGCCACCGGCGAGCTCAAGTTCGCTGATGCTGCAAACGTCAGCGCCTGGGCGCTCGACGCGATGAAGTGGGCGGTTGCCCACGGTATCGTCACCGGCATGAACGCCAACGAGCTTAATCCGACCGGCCTTGCGACCCGTGCGCAGATGGCAGCGATCCTGATGCGCTACGCGAAGCTCACCGGCAAATAAGCAAACCATCCCAGCAAAACAGGGGATCGGGACAATCGTCCCGATCCCCTTTCTTTGTTCCCCGCGGCACTCCGCACCCCTTCACGATTCTCTTCGCAGCAGGCGAAAAAAAGCCTTCCCCTTTGGGGAAGGTGGCTCGCGCAGCGAGACGGATGAGGTCTCCCGCCCGCAGGCGTATCCATTCTATGCCTCCCTGCGGCAACAGAAGAAAGCTCCCTCCGATGAGGGAGCTTTCGAACATATGTAAGGTTGCGGAGGAGAATATTCAATTATGCCGCCGTGCGGCACACCGCAATTTTGCACTCTGTATTTTTCTGCGCACCGCATTGCACACTTCCCGTTATCGGATCTTCTTTCCGTTCAGCAGCGCGCTCAGCAGCCGATCCTCCGCGTCATAGACCAGCTTCAGTGTAAAACAGGGCAGATCTTTCTCCAGCAGCTCCAGAAAGATCCTGTCGCCCTCCCAAAGCTCCAGCTCGGGCACACGCGCGATCGGCACCCATTCCAGCACGCCCTCGTCACAGTCCGAGATCGTTCCCTCGAATCCGTCCGCGGTATAGAGATACATATACTCCGTTTCCCACCTCGCCGAGACAAAGGTCACGATCCCGCGCAGGGAAAAGCGTGTGAGCGTCAGCCCCGTCTCCTCCAGCGTCTCACGGATCAGGCACTCCTCCGGGCTTTCGTCCGGCAGGAACTTCCCGCCCACACCGATCCACTTGTCCCGGTTGAGATCATTTTCCTTCTTCACGCGGTGCAGCATAAGGTAGCTGTCGTCCTTCCGAATATAGCAAAGTGTCGTGTTTTTCATTGTGCGCACCTCCGTTTTCCCCATTTTAGCCGACAAATTTTGATTTGTAAACCGTCTTATGCATCTGCCACAAACTCGCTTGTCGTTTTTTGGTAATTATCACAAGGGCCGTTCTTCTTGTACTGGCGCTTTGCCTGTGTTATAATTCATTTGTATCATTGTGATCGGATGTCTACTCCACACAATAGCTTCCGGTTGCAAATTGAAGGAGGAAATCCCGCAGACTTGCGGTGCGGCATTGTGGAGACATGCCGTAATCCGTTCGCAACATTGCCGTGCGAACGGGAGGCACGACCTTGCGGAGGCAGTCGTGTCAGAGTCAAGCATTATGTCAAAGGTTATTCTGAAAAACATCAAGAAGATCTACCCCTTCGCCAGTGCCGAGGCTCGTAAGCGCGGCAAGCGTCTGGCAAAAGACCCCACCGCTACGCAGGGCGTCAAGAAGACCAACCTGCAGATCACCGAGGAAGGCGTCGTTGCCGTTCAGGAATTCTCCCTGGAGATCCAGGACAAGGAATTCATCGTTCTGGTCGGCCCCTCCGGCTGCGGTAAGTCCACGACTCTCCGCATGGTCGCAGGTCTGGAAGAGATCACCGACGGTGAGCTCTACATCGGCGACAAGTTCGTCAATGACACGCCCCCGAAGGATCGCGACATCGCGATGGTCTTCCAGAACTACGCTCTGTACCCCCATATGACCGTATTTGACAACATGGCATTCGGTCTGAAGCTGCGTAAGGTTCCCAAGGATCAGATCAAGAAGCAGGTTCTTGAGGCAGCTCACATCCTCGATCTGGAGAAGCTCCTTGATCGTAAGCCCAAGGCTCTGTCCGGTGGTCAGAGACAGCGTGTAGCTATGGGTCGTGCTATCGTTCGTAACCCTAAGGTATTCCTGATGGATGAGCCTCTGTCCAACCTGGATGCTAAGCTGCGTGTACAGATGCGTATCGAGATCGCTAAGCTTCATCAGAGACTTGGTACCACCATCATCTACGTTACACATGACCAGACCGAGGCTATGACCCTGGGTACCAGAATCGTAGTTATGAAGGATGGTGTTATCCAGCAGGTTGATACTCCTCAGAACCTGTATGAGAAGCCTCAGAACCTGTTCGTAGCAGGATTCATGGGATCTCCTCAGATGAACTTCTTAGATGCAGTTGTTAGAGTAGATGGCGATGTTGCAAGCCTTGAGATCGCTGGCAACAAGGTTCCTCTTCCTGCAGAGAAGTCCAAGAAGCTGATCGCTGGTGGTTATGATGGAAAGACCGTTATCTTCGGTATCCGTCCTGAAGATGTATATGATTCTGAGATGTATGTTGAAGCTTCTCCTCAGAGCGTATTCTCTTCCACCGTTAAGGTTTACGAGTTGCTTGGTGCAGAAGTTTACTTATACTTTGATCTGGAGCAGTTCCCTATCACTGCAAGAGTAGATTCCAGAACCACTGCAAGACCTGGCGATACCATTAAGTTCGCTCTTGAT
>JAFVWG010000245.1 GCA_017501805.1 Oscillospiraceae bacterium | reverse complement strand
GGGAAAGCCGTCGTTGTGACGCCGAAGTATCCCGAGGCAGACGATGCTGCCTTCGATTTTCCGATCGTGCGCTATCCCAGCATCGACCTGACCAAACAGACGGGATACCGGGCAGGTATGCCCTTTTCGCCGCAGCTGATGCGAACGCTGGGTGAACACGGCCCCGATCTTATCCACAGCCATTGCCCCATCGCATCCACCGTGGTGGCGCGGCTCCTGCGCGATCAGGAGGGAGTACCGCTTGTTTTGACCTATCACACAAAATTCGCCGAGGATATCGCCCGCACGATCCGCAGTGAGCCGATCCGCACCGCAGCGGCGCGGATGATCGTGGAAAACATCAGCGCCTGCGATGAGGTCTGGACGGTCAGCAAAGGGGCGGGAGAGGATCTTCGCGCATTCGGCTACGAGGGCGAGTATACCGTGATGCCGAACGGCGTGGATCTTCCGGTCGGAAGAGTCCCGGACGAGGCGGTACGCAGAGTCTGCGCGGGCTATGATCTTCCTCCGGAGCTTCCGACCTATCTCTTCGTCGGACGGATGGTGTGGTACAAGGGTATGCGGATCACCATCGACGCGCTCAAGCTCCTCGCGGACGAGGGGAAGGATTTTCGGATGCTCTTTGTCGGCGGCGGCTGCCATCTGCAGGAGGTAAAGGATTACTGCGCAGAGCTCGGGCTTGCGGACAAGGTGTTCTTTGTGCCGCCGGTACAGGACCGAGATGAACTTCGCGCGTGGTACTGCAGGGCAGATCTGTTTTTGTTTCCCTCTACCTATGACACGAACGGTCTCGTCGTGCGTGAGGCGGCGGCATGCTCTCTGCCGAGCGTGCTGATCGCGGGAAGCTGTGCTTCCGACGGAGCGACGGATGGGCGAAACTGTTTTCTCATTGAAGCGAATGCGGAATCCATGGCGGACTGCCTGCGGCGCATCCACGGAAAAAGAGAACTGCTGCGCAGTCTTGGTGAGGCGGCGTGCAGGGAGCTGTATCTTTCGTGGGAGGACGCGGTGCGTCTTGCCTGTGAGCGTTACGAGATCGTTCTGGAAAAGCACCGAATGGGGGAATACCCCAAACAGAAGACGCCCTCGGCGGAGCTGATCCGCATTGCCGCAGAATCCATTGCAGCGATCAACAAGCTGCACGTCGGACTTCGCGATATGCAAAGTGAGCTGCGGGCAGAAAACAAGCAGTTTCAGGAGCGGGTCTCCGAGCTGCTCAAGCACTGGATCTCATAAAAAGACCGCCGCAAACATTTCGTTTGCGGCGGATCGTTCTTCTTTCAGTACTGCATCAGCGGCGCGTCGCCGTTGTCCTCGCCCTTTTCGAGCTTGCGGATGACGAGCGTGTAGCTGTAGCTGTCGCTGACGTGGACGGTCACACGGTCACCGACCTTTTTGCCGAGCACAGCCTTGCCGAGGGGAGATTCCTTGCTGATATAACCCTTCGTGGGGTCGCAGCGGACGGTCGTGACGACGCGGATGACGCTCTCTTCGTCGTCCTCTTCCATATAGACCGTCACGGCATCGAACAGACCGATCTGATCTGCACCTGTGTCGTCGTCGATGATCTTTGCGGTCTTGATCATATTTTCAAGGTAGCGCATCCGGCTGTCGTTCTGGCGCTGTGCCTGCTTTGCGGCCTTGTATTCGTAGTTCTCGCTGAGGTCACCGAAGGCGCGGGTGCGCTTGACCTCTTCGATGATCTCCGGACGCAGGGTTTTGGTGCGGTAATCGAGCTCCTCCTGCATTTTCTGAATGTCGATCTTTGTCAGTTCGTCGTGCATTTGCTTTTTCCTCTTTCTCTTTGTTCGTTCAGCCGTCCATGGAGTCGATCAGGATGTTGTCCGTACCGTGCGCTTCGAATTCCGCGATGTATTCGTCCATCCGTGCGACCAGTTCGTCATAGTTTTCCTTGGAAACGGGCTGGTAGTCCATATCTCTTCGGGCGAGCTCTTCGGCGAGGATCTCAAAAAACACGGTATCCTCGTAGTCCATGATCGCCTCGTGGATGCCGCCCTCGGTGAATTGCTTGGAGGGGATGATCTCTCCCTCGTGCAGCTCCGCGAGCGCGGTCATACCGACGTCTCTGCCGAGCGAGAACAGCTTGGATTCCAGCTTGTCGTAGTCCTCAAATCTGTCGTTTCCGCGTGTGGAGTTCAGCACCCAGTTTCCGATATATACCATATCCAGCAGACGCCGGAATTCCTTTTTGCTCAATTCGATATTCATAAGCCGGCCTCCTTCTCACACCATTATATACAGTTCCCGCAAGGATTTCCACAGTAAAAATGCACCGACTTTGTAAATCCGCACTTGTTTTATGAGGCATTTTCGCATATAGTATACGGAGTATAAGGAATCGAGGTCTTGGACTTGCAAAAACTGAGTGTTTGCGTCCTGTTCGGCGGTGTTTCGCCGGAGCACGAGGTATCCCTTCGCTCCGCGCGCTCCGTTCTGGAAAATATGGACGCGGAAAAATACAATATTTTTCCTGTCGGGATCACGAAGGACGGCGACTGGGTCCTTTACGGCGGCAGTGACTATGCCGCGCTGACCGACGGAACGTGGCAGGACTGTGAGAAGAACCGCCGCGCCGCAGTGTCGCCCGTTCGCGGACAGGGACTACTCACCTTTGAGAATGACTGCGTCGTGCGCGAGCGCATCGATGTGGTGTTCCCGGTCCTGCACGGTGAGAACGGCGAGGACGGCTCCGTGCAGGGACTGATGCAGATCGCCGGGATCCCCTGTGTCGGATCGGATGTCTCCGCTTCCGCTGTGTGTATGGATAAGACGCTTTCCAAGCTTGTTGCGCAGATGGCGGAGATCCGTCAGGCGGAATGGCTCCTTGTGACCCGCGCGGACTTTACGCACGACGGGGAAGCAGTCGTCGCTCTTGCGGAGGGGAAGTTTGCATACCCTGTCTTTGTCAAACCCTCGGGCACCGGCTCTTCCGTGGGCGTCAGCTGCGCGCACGACCGTGAGGAGCTGCTCGCGGCGATCAGCGAGGCGCTGCGCTTTGACGACAAGATACTGATCGAGGAGCGCATCGTCGGGCAGGAGGTCGAGGTTGCCGTCCTGGGCAATGACACGATCGTTGCTTCCATCTGCGGAGAGATCGACTCCGGCGAAGGCTTCTACGACTACGACGCGAAGTATGTGACGGGCACATCGAAACTTTGCATACCTGCCCGCATTTCCGATGAGCTTTCGGAAAAAACGCGCGAAGTTGCCGTGCACGCCTACCGTGCGATGGGCTGCCGCGGACTGGCGCGTGTGGATTTCTTCGTCACCCCGGAAGGGGAGATCGTATTTAACGAGATCAACTCCATACCGGGCTTTACATCGATCTCGATGTACCCGAAGCTCTTTACCGAGAGCGGAATGACCTATCCCGAACTGATCGACCGGCTGTTGGAGCTGGCGCTGGAGACATAATGGAAAAAAAGATACAAATGAAGATCCGGACAGAGCAGCGTATCGCGGGCGATGAGCCGGAAACGATGGAGCTGCAGACCGCGGGAACGCTGACGCAGAGAGATGACTGCACAGAGCTGACCTATGAAGAGACGCAGATGACCGGGCTTGTGGGCGTGCAGACGAGCTTTTTCCTCTACGGAAAGGATCGCCTTGTGCTGCAGCGCCGCGGTCCGGAGCTGAACAGCCGGATGGACTTCCGTCTGGGACAGCGCGACGATTCGCTCTACGATGTCGGCGTCGGGGCATTGCTGCTGTCCGTCACGGCGACGCGGATGTGCATCGAGCCGGAACAGGGATTTTTTGAGCTGGAGTACGAGGTCGAGGTGGAACACTCCGTCAAGGGGACGAACCTCTGCCGCGTAGAATTCTGTGATGCGGAATAAGCAAACCGCCTTGGGAGAACCCAAGGCGGTTTTTTCTGTTCTGTTACATTTTCTCCGGGGCAGAGAAGCCGAGGATGTCGATGCAGGTCTCCAGAATATCCTTCGCCAGCGCGATAAGAGCGGCGTAGCCGGCGCGTTTCGCTTCGTCCGGCTCGGAGAGGATCTTCGTGCCGTGGTAGAAGGAGTTCACAGCGCCCGCGAGCTCGTAGACATAGGCGCAGACCTCGTGCGGCGCGGTCTCACGGTAGGCGCCGGACAGGCGGTCGGCAAAGCGGGCGATGCAGAGCATCAGCGCCTTTTCGTCCTTGCTCTGCGCGGGGGAGAGCTGTGCGGGGACCGTGCCCTCGTAGCGTCCGAGGATGGATTTGATGCGGACGATGGTGTAGAGGATATAAGGTCCTGTGTTGCCCTCGAATGCGGCGAAGCGGTCGAGATCGAAGACATAGTCCTTCGTTGCCTGGTTGCTCAGATCGCCGTACTTGAGCGCTGCCATTGCGATTTTGCGTGCGGTGGTGTCCACCTCTTCGTCCGCGACGACCTGATTTTCCGTGATCTTGCCGCGGACATAGCCGGTGACCTCGGAAACGAGGCGTTCAAGGCGCATCACGCCGCCCTCGCGCGTTTTGAAAGGCTTGCCGTCTTTGCCGTTCATCGTGCCGAAGCCGATGTGCTGCAGTTCCGTTTCGGGACGGACGAGCGCTGCCTTGCGCGAAACGCGGAAGATCTGCTCAAAGTGCAGGCTCTGCCGCTTGTCCACGATGTAGAGGATCTTGTCCGGGTGGAAGTCCTGCTCACGCTGCAGGATCGTGGCGAGGTCGGTGGTTGCGTAGAGCGTCGCACCGTCGGATTTTTTCAGGATGCAGGGCGGGAGCTCCTTCGTGTCGTTCTCCTCCTGCACGTCCACAACGAACGCGCCTTCGGACTCGCGCATAAGCCCTTTGCCCGTTACGATCTCCAGCATCGGGGCGATGTACGGCTGTGCGTCGCTCTCGCCGAGCCACGCGTCAAAGTCGACGTCCAGCGCGCTGTAGTTCTTCTTGAGGTCGGCAACGGAGACAGCCATGATCTGCTGCCAGAGGGCGTAGTAGCCGCGCTTGTGCTCCTGCAGGAGCTTGGTTGCCTCGTGCGCCTTGGCGG
>JAFVWG010000244.1 GCA_017501805.1 Oscillospiraceae bacterium | reverse complement strand
TGATCAGCATCTCATTTCCAAGCTCCACCATTTTGGCAAAGCCCTTCTTATCCAGCAGTTCCCCCTCGTTATAGGCCACGCCGTAAGCTTCGCGCTCTTCGTCGGTCAGACCGTCCACGGCGATGATCCAGCGCTTTTGCAGCAGCAGCCGAAACATTGCGTCCATCACGCGGGAAAGATCGCTCTTCGGCACATAGAAACTGCCCGTCTTTCCGATGATCCGCCCATACATGCCGTTTGGGCCGACCTCGAAGATGTTCTCGTCGCTGACCTCCGCCTGCCACAGAAAATGGACGCGCTCCGTCTCTGCCGAAAGCTGGACGATCTGCGGCGCCGTCTGCACCTTTGCCTCTGCCGTCGCTTTGGCGACCGCTTCGGCGATCATGGCTTTCACTTGTTCCTCAGTAAACGTGGCGGGCGCGCTCTGGGTAACGGGAGTGTTTTCCTCCACAGGCTTTTCTGTCTGTGTCTTCGGCTTTCTCCCAGGCTTTTTCGCAGTTGTCTCAGCCATGTTTCAAACTCCTTTCGGTTTTTGGCTTTTCAAATCTGTACCCGTCCGCCGGTGCTGCCCCAGCTTTACGGACTGCCGAAACGGGAAATCGGGGCGGAAATTTCCGCCCCTTTTTGTGTCGTCAGGAGACCGTGATGTGCCCGATCTTGCTGGCGAATACCGCCGCGCTGTCGAGCGCGATGGTGAGATTGAAGATCAGCTCGAAGCTGGCCGTGCGCTCCGGCTCGATCTCGATGGAGATCGGCGTGTCGCGGTTGTAGGCCATGGTGAGCGGCTTTCTGCCGTTGCCCGCCAGCATCCAGATGTCGTTCGGAGACAGGACGGTGCTCACGGTGCTGTACTGCGTGCCGGGGATCACCGCGTCCATGAGCGGCATGAGCCGCACGGCCATAAACTCGCCCAGATAGCCGCTGCGGGTGTAGTCTGCGCCCAGCAGAGTGGCGATGGCGGCGTCCATGTTGACATTGGTGGAGCCCGTCACGTCGGTAGGAAGCACCTTGGAGAGCGCGACCATGGAGCCGGTCGCAAACAGGTTGCTGATCGTGGTGTTGTTCACCGCGGCAAGCTTGTTTGCGATGTTGATCCAGTTGGCGTTGGAGAAGGTTCCGGTCAGACCGGACGGGATATAGGTCGTGCCGCTGGCGGCGGTCATGAGCGCGGAGTTCCAGAGCGCCATCGTCTTGGCATACATACCAGCGACAAGGTTGGCGAAGAACCGACCGAAGTCCATGTTGTTGCCGACGAGCTGCATCCACTTGGCGCGGATCTCCGCGGTCTTCGGCTGGGGGTTCAGGGTGATGTCCCTGGAGTAGAAGCGGTTGGCGGGAACGCTGCGGGCGCTGCCCCAAGCGCTGTCCTGAAACACCGGGATGTCATCGCTGCCGACGCTGATCGCGTAGGTCTCGCCGAAGCCGACCTCCACAACGTCCGCGAAACGATCCACAGCCTCGCTGTAGACGGCGGGAAGGATCGGGGTGATGATCTCCTGATAAATGCCCTGCAGCACCTTCAGGAAGGTGCCGTTCGAGTAGAAGTTCTGGCTCAGGCGTTTGAACTGCTCGAAGGTTTCCGGCGCGGTCTCACCGGTCACGTCGCAGGCTTTCTTCGCGGCGTAGAGCAGATGCTCCGCCTGGAAGGTCTTGTTCAGGGCGCTGTACGCCGTCTCCGAAAGGCGGCTTTCCTCCAGCAGCACGCCGCCGGACGCCTTGCGCAGCGCATTGGCTCCCTTGCGCGAGTGCTCGAAGAAGAGCAGGCGACCCTCGGAAACGATGTCGGCGCGCGCTTTGCTGTTGTCTGCAGTCTCGCTCGCCGCGACGCGGAAGCAGGACTGATCGACGCTGTTAAGCGACAGTTTGTTCATTTCGTGCTACCTCCTTCTTTTAGGCCGCGACCGTGACCTTGCAGGCCACAACGTCCACGTAGCCGAAGCTCTGCTGGGTGCCCTCGACGAAGTTGCCGGTTCCGCGCAGCTCGAAATAGATCGAACCGGCGTCGGTCGGCGCAGCAGCGGCGGGGACGAGCAGACCGTTGGCGATGGTGAAAAAAGTGTTGGTGCTCAGCGCGGCGCTCAGGTTTCCGACGCCGAAGCGGTAAACGCTCTCGTTGTCGAAGTTGATGCGGGTGAAGTTGCAGTAGCGACCGGCGGGAGCTCCGAGCCCCAGCGTCTCCGTGCCGACAAAGTACGCAAGCCCCGCACGCTTGCCGGAAAGAAGCTGCGTGTCGTAGGTGTCGCAGGCGAAGATCACGTCGTCGGCGGTGACGGTGCTTGCCGCCGCGTTCATGAACCACGTATTCTCGTTATAGACACGGGTGCCGGAGGGATTGTCGAAGCCCTCGTTCGGCACGCGCCCGTTGCGCACGCAGAGCAGACCGGCGGAGCAGTCGGCGGCGGCGGCGGGGCTTCCGGCCTGATACAGTCCGGCGATGTGGCTCAGATTGTCGCGGCTGTTGTTGGTGATCCGCGCCTCAAACGCGGTGTTGGCGATATAAGCCATATTGTTTCACTCCTTTTCTGTTTTCAGGCTTTGATGCCCTTGCGGGCAAGCAGCGCCTCGATGGAGCCGTCGTCGATCTCCCCGCTCGCCAGCTTCTCCCAGATGTAGGATTCCTTGGCGCGCGCGGTGCGGGACTTGTCGCTCTCCATGACGGCGGCGGCGCAAAGGGAAAGCACCTTCTCTCGCACGGCGTCCTCTCCGATCCACTTATGGGATTCGTCCTCGAGCGCCGTGAACTTTCCCGCCTCGATGTCCGCAGAAAGATCCTTGAGCACCTTATCCTCCACCTTGTCCTCGCGGTTGGCGTTGAAGGCGGAGAGCGTATCCGTCGCCGTTTTCTTCGCGGCAGACACGCGACGGGCGCTTTCTGCGGCTTCCATCTGCTTGATGGTCTCTTTCGCGCTGCTCAGCTCGCGCTCGGCGCATTCTGCACGATCTTCCGCGGCTTTCGCGGCGTCGGACATGGCCTCCACCATGTCGCAGGCGTCCACCAGCACGTCGTCGCATCCCTCTGCGCAAAAATGCGTCTGGGCGTTCAGGCTGGTGATGCGCTCGGAAATCACGCTCTCGTCCAGCGACGCCATCTGATATACGGCGGGCATTCCCGTCTTACTCAGCAGGCAGACGACCACGCCGCTATCGCTCTGCTCCGCGGCAAGCACGGTATACCCGTCAAACTTCGCCTGAAGCTCGCGGACTTGCTGCTTAGACAGTCTCATGTGCGTTGTCACTCCTTTTTTTTCGGTATTCTGCGGCTGTTTGGCGCTTTCCGGATGGATGTAGGAAGCGGCTCTCAATTTCAGTTCTTTCAGCTCGTTTCCAATCTCGGAGAGCATGGCGATATGTGCGTCGTCAACGGCAGGCGCAACGCCATGCCCGAGCACTGTTACGCCCAGCGGTGTGTACGCGGTCTCGACCTCCACGCCGTCATCCATATACGCTTCCGAGACAAGCGCCTCTATGCTTACGCTCATGCTGCGGCCCTGTTCCGCATCATCTGCGATCTGCATACAAAGTTCGCGGGCGTACCACGCCCAGAGAAAACCGCGACCGACGACCCACTCCACGCCGTCGCGCGTCTCCATGCGGATGTCGTTCGTGTCGTCGCTCAGCGCGCCGACGATGCGCTCCGCGTTGCTGTCCGTAAAGGACTGGTATTCGTTTCCGTCGCTGTCGCGGCGAGTACGCTGATTATGGCCGTCTCCGATTGTCCTTCCGCCATTCACGTAGGCGGTAAGGATCGGCACTCCGGCCCAAAGTTCCCGGTGCTGCTCCAGATTCGTGAAGCGCCAGCCGTTTTTTGTCAGTCTGTCGTTCAGGAGCCAAAGCTCGACAGGAAAAATAAACTCGCTGTCTCTCTGCAGGAGCTTGATTTCGCCCTCTATGCTTCTGTATTCCGGCATAGGGTTTCCCT
>JAFVWG010000243.1 GCA_017501805.1 Oscillospiraceae bacterium | reverse complement strand
GACTGCACCGACCTCGTCAAGCGCAACTGCAACTTCTGATAATACAATGTGAAAGGCCCCGGACAAACCTTGTTTGTCCGGGGCTTTGTGATTGGTTTATATCAGACAACGGGGGTATCGCGGGGAACGATCAGCGCGCAGACGATATATGCAAGGATGCCGCAGCCGAATGCAAAGGAGCAGAGCACCCACAGCAAACGGATGATGGTGGAGTCCATGTTGAAATATTCAGCAATGCCCCCACAGACGCCCGCGAGCTTCTTATCTCTGGTGGAAAGGTACAGTTTTTTCACAAAAATCACTCTCTTTCTTTTTATTCCACAGTTACGCTCTTTGCGAGGTTTCTCGGCTTATCGATATCGCAGCCGCGCTCAAGCGCAACATAGTAGGCAAACAACTGCAGCGGCAGAACACCGAGTGACGGAAGGAACATTTCCATCGTATCCGGCACGACGATCAAACCGTCCGCGTTTTTGGATATCTCCTTACGGTCCCGCTCCGTAGTCAGTGCAAGCACATTCGCTCCGCGGGAGCGGACCTCAACGATATTGCTCACAGCCTTTTCCAGAAGCGGGCTGTAGAGGCTCAGGGCAAGGACAAGTGTTCCCTCTTCGACCAGAGAGATCGTTCCGTGCTTGAGCTCTCCCGACGCGTAGGACTCGGAGTGGATGTAGGAGATCTCCTTCAGCTTCAGGCTGCCTTCCAGTCCGAGGGCATAGTCGAGGTTTCTGCCGATGAAAAAGACGGAGCTGTGGTTGAAATACTTGGATGCGTGGTACTGGATGGTCTCCTTTTGATCGAGGATCCTTTCCAGTTTATCGGGAATGGTCTGCAATTCCTCAACGAGCGCCGAGTACGCTTCCTTCGGGATCGCCTGCAGCAGATCCGCGAAGTACAGACCGATCATATCCATCAGGATCAGCTGCGTGGCATAGGCCTTCGTCGTAGCAACAGCGATCTCGGGTCCGGCCCAGGTGTAGAGCACATCGTCGGACTCACGCGCGATGGAGCTTCCGACCACATTGACGACCGAGAGGATCCTCGCGCCGAGGGACTTCGCCTCTCTCAGCGCCGCCATCGTATCCAGCGTTTCGCCGGACTGGCTGATGATGATGACCAGGGTCTTATCGTCCACGATCGGCCTGCAGTAGCGGAACTCGGAAGCGAGCTGTACCTCCACGGGAATGCGGAGCATCTTTTCGAAGGTATACTTGCAGACCATACCGACGTGGTAGCTTGAGCCGCAGGCGACGATATAGAGCCTGCTCATTTCGCGAAGCATTTCCTGCGTGAGGCAGAGCCCCTCGAAGAATATCTTTCCGTCACGGACGTGCGGACTGATGGTGCGTCGGATCGCCTCCGGCTCTTCCATGATTTCCTTCATCATAAAGTGTGCGTAGCCGCCTTTTTCAGCAGCGGAGATCTCCCAGTCTATCGTATGATGCTCTTTCTCGATCGGCTCATGGTGTGCATCGAAGACGCGGATGGAGTCGGCTGTCAGAACAGCGACCTCGCCATCCTCCATATAGGAGACTTCGCGCGTGTATTTGATGATGGCAGTCGCGTCCGAAGCAATGAAGCTGCAGCCGTCTCCGTAGCCGAGCAGGAGCGGTGCATCCTTCCGCGCGGCGATCATTTCGTCCGGTCGGTCCGCGCAGATGATCCCGAGTGCATAAGCACCCTCGATGGTAGCAAGAACGCGGTAGACCGCACGCATCAGGTCTCCGTCAAATCTCTTATAGTAGTACTCCAGGAGCTGGACAACGACCTCACTGTCCGTGTCGGAGACGAAATGAATACCTTTTTTCATCAGGTAAGCCTTCAGCTCAGCATAGTTTTCGATGATGCCGTTATGTACCAGCGCGATCTTTCCGTTCTGGCTCAGGTGCGGATGGGAGTTTATATCGTTCGGCTCGCCGTGGGTCGCCCAGCGCGTATGTCCGATGCCGAGCTTACCGGGAAGCGTTTCTCCGTCGGAGCAAAGACCGCAGAGATTCTGCAGACGTCCCTTTGCCTTGCAGACACGGAGCTCACTTCCGTCCGCTACGCAGACACCTGCCGAGTCATAGCCGCGATACTCCAGCCGCGCCAGTCCGTCCAAAAGGATCGGTGCGGCTTTTTCCTTACCTACATAGCCAACAATTCCACACATAGGACACTCTCCCTGTGCGTATACGGGCATATCTGTGGCGCTTGCCGATCACAGCATTTTGTTTTGCGGTCACCCGCATATTTGTAGCTGCGTACGCGTTCGACCCCGCGGGAGCACATCCGCCGAATTTTCGATCATGCTCCACCTCGTCGTCCCGATCGATCGGGCACATGGCGCTTATATGAAGTTGATTCGTCCGTATACATTTCAGTATTTGGCCACGGACTCTAACATTATACTCCAAAAAAACTGTTTCGCAAGAAAAAAATAAGCAGACCGGAGTATATACACGGTCTGCTTATCCGGGAAAAACGCTTTCCAAAGTCTCCTCGGTCACGCCGAAGGCGCCCTCTTCGATCAGGCTCGAAGCGGCGGTCGTCCCATCTTCACAGACGAACACGGGGGAAAGCTTATAGCGGAGATTGTGCTGCGTGCCGCGCCATGTACCGCCGCGGCGGTAGGTGCACTGTGCGACAAAGGTCTTCTCGCCCATCGCGTGAATAAGCCGGTTGCGGGAAAGCGCCCGCTCCGAGGAAAACGGTAGCTCCCACCCGCCTTCACTGATGAGAAGAACATTTTCACCGCAGGTCAGCTGATCCAACCGCTCCGGGGTGAAGATCAGCACATTCCCACCGCAGCGGAGACAGGCATCCTGTGCCGTACGATCCGCTCCCTGTGCACCGCCGGAGACCAGTGTGATCCCCTCGCGCGCGGCAAGCGCACCGACACGTTCCGCAAAGGAAAATCCGATCTCACCAAGCCTTCGGGAACCGACGAGGGAAACAAAGCGTGACCGCAGAAGCGATCTGTCACCCTTGCAGAAAAGCGCCGTCGGTGCATCGTCACCGAGCCTTTCGACCAGCGCCTTCGGATAGTCCTCCGAAAGGCGCGTGATGACCTCGACGCCGTGATTTCGTGCCTCTTCAAGATATCGGTCGAGCTGCTCTTCCCTGCTCAGCAAGCGCAGGATCTGATCGGCATACTGTTCACCGACGCCCGCAAGCCTAAGATCATCCGAGCGGATCTTTTCTCCCTCGGGTCGCGGAGACGGCGAGCGGAGCAGAAGCTTCCCCACAGCAACGTACTGCTGCGCGGAGAGCGGTCTTGCTCCCGGGTCTCCGAGCGAGCAGGTCAGCATCAAAAGTCCGCGTTCCGACGCTCTCATCGGAAGCGCCTCTGCGGCTGCGGCTTTTTGATAACGGCTTTTTCGAGCGTATCGTTCTCACCGAAGGTCATCGGTTGGATCTCAAAGCGGCAATATTTTGCAATTTCATCCAGCTTTGCCTTTTCCGGGAAGCTTCCAATGATCGTCCACGCAACGCCCTTATTCTTCGCACGGCCCGTTCTTCCGATCCGATGGACGTAATAATCGTTCTCTTCCGGAACATCATAGTTTATGACGCAGTCAACGCCCTCCACGTCGATACCGCGGGACGCCACATCCGTCGCGATCAGGATCGGGAGTTTGCCTTCCTTGAAGGTCTTCATTGTTTTCTCGCGCGTTGTCTGGCGGATATCTCCATGGATGCAGTCCGCATTTTTTCCCGCGCGGCGCAGATCGTCGCTCAGGCGCTGGCACATCACTTTCGTGCTGCAAAATACGATCGTTCTCTCATAGCCGCCGATGCGAAGCAGGCGCAGCAGCGCATCTTCCTTCTGCAGCTGCGGGACCTGAATGGAGAATTGGTCAATATCGGGGCGGTCTTCCTTTTCCGGCTGCACAGTGATCTCCACCTCGTCACGCTGGTACATCCAGCTGACCGTCAGGACTTCCTCCGAGATCGTAGCGGAGAAGAGGCCGAGGTTCTTTTTCGGGTGCTCTTTTCCGTGCACGGTGACCGGCTGCAGGATCTTGATCTTGTCAAGGATTTTCGTCACATCTTTGAAAAAGCCCATATCGAGCATTCTGTCCGCTTCGTCCAGCACAACGGAGTGGATCTTGTCCAGGCGCAGAGTACGGCGGTTATAGTGGTCCATCAGTCTGCCCGGAGTTGCAACAACGATCTGTGGTTTCTTTTCCAGAGAGCGGATCTGCGTGTTGATGTTCTGTCCGCCGTAGACGACAGCTACGCGAACACCCTTCATATCTGACGTCAGCGCGCGCAGCTCATCGCAGATCTGGATCGCCAGCTCGCGCGTCGGCGCAAGCACAAGCCCCTGCAGGTCGCTCGACTGCGGATCGATGTGCGTCAGCATCGGAATCCCGAAGGCAAAGGTCTTGCCCGTTCCCGTCGGCGCTTTTGCCAGAATATCCTTCCACTCCAGCATCGGCGGGATCGCCTCCTGCTGGACTTTCGTCGGCGTTTCACAGCCTTTTTTCTCCAGCGCAAGCAAGATCTCGGGCAGCACACCTAGATCGCGAAATGTAATTTTCTCATCCATAAGTGGTCTCTTCCTTTTTTTGTTCTAATTTAACAGTATAGCAGAAAGGAAAAAACTTTCAACTATGGGAAATGCATCTTGCGATTCTGCTTTGATTCATATATAATAAGTCGGAATAGGTTTCTAGGTAAAGGAGGACTGCAGCGTGAGCAAAGCAGACATCATCTTCCGCGAAAACTGCCTTGATATTTTAAACAACGGCGTATGGGATACCGACCTGCCCGTTCGTCCGCATTGGGACGACGGCACGCCCGCGCACACCGTCAAAAAATTCGGTGTTGTGAACCGCTACGACCTGCGCGAGGAGTTCCCGATCCTCACGCTCCGCCGCACCTACTGGAAGTCCGCCATTGACGAGCTTCTTTGGATCTGGCAGAAAAAGTCGAACCGGATCTCCGAGCTCGGCAGTCACATCTGGGACAGCTGGGCGCGCGAGGACGGCACCATCGGCAAAGCCTACGGCTATCAGCTCGGGGTCAAGCACACCTACCGCGAAGGCGAATTCGACCAGGTCGACCGCGTGCTTTGGCTTCTGAAGAACGATCCGCACAGCCGCCGTATCCTCACCAACATCTACACGTTCAGCGATCTGCACGATATGGCACTCTACCCCTGCGCGTATTCCATGACCTTCAACGTCAGCGGAAACCGTCTGAACGCGATTCTCAACCAGCGCAGTCAGGATATGCTCACCGCGAACAACTGGAATGTCGTTCAGTACGCCGTTCTGGTGCACATGCTCGCGCAGGTCTCGGGACTTGAGGTCGGTGAGTTCGTCCACGTGATCGCGGATTGCCACATCTACGACCGTCACATCCCGCTTGTGGAAAAGATCCTTGAAAACCCGATGTACGATGCACCGCGTTTTGAAATGGATCAATCTGTCAATGATTTTTACGCTTTCACAAAGGAAAGCTTCCGTATGGACAACTACAACTGCACGGAGCTGAGCGAGAAGATCCCCGTTGCGATCTGAGGTGACACGATGAACTGTATCGTCAATGTATCCCGCAATTGGGGCATCGGTATGGATGGCGATCTGCTTGTCCATCTGTCGGAGGATCTCCGCTTCTTCCGGGAAAACACGCAGGGCTGCGCTGTGATCCTCGGCAGAAAGACCCTTGCAACCTTCCCCGGCGGAAAACCGCTCAAGAACCGGCGCAATATCGTCCTCACCCGCAGCAGCGCTGCGATTGAAGGCGCGGAGCTCTGCGGCAGCATTCCCGAGGCGCTCCGCCTCGCGGAAGAGGCTGAAAAGCAGATGTCCTGCTGGGTGATCGGCGGTGCTGAAGTTTACCGCCAGCTGCTTCCCTACTGCACGCTGGCGCTCGTCACCAAAACCGAGATCGATACGGCTGCCGACGCGTATTTCCCCGATCTCGACGCAGACCCCAATTGGGAGCTTGCCGATCGGTCGGAGGAGAAGGAGGAAAACGGCGTTCGCTTCCGTTTTCTGACCTACCGCAATCTTTCCCCGCTTTCCCTGAGCTGATTTCATAACGGCTCCGCCCCGCACATATAGTTTCACAGAACGACGTATGTGTAGGGAGTGTTTCAGTTGTATGACAGCATGATGCAGCGCGCATGTGATCTTGCCGTTTACATCATCGAAAACCGTACCACCATCCGCGCAGCGGCAAAACACTTCGGAGTCTCTAAATCCACCGTACATAAAGATATCTCCGAACGGCTGTCGATCTGCAGCCCCTCGCTTTACAGGCAGGTCAAGGACGTTCTGGAAATCAACAAGGCGGAGCGGCACATACGCGGCGGTATCGCCACCCGAAAAAAGTATGAAAAGCAGCGCGCTAAAAAGCCAACGCAGCATTCATAGAGAATCGTACCGTAAAATCACAAAGGAGGAACCAACAATGAACTACGGACGTACGTTTAATTTCTCGGCAGGACCTGCTATGATGCCGGTGCCTGTCCTCGAAGAGATCCGCGATGAAATGATGAATTACCGGGATTCCGGTATGTGTGTTATGGAGATGTCGCATCGCAGCGGCGTCTACCAGAAGATCATTGACGAAGCGGAAGCCGATCTCCGTGACCTGATGGGGATCCCCGACAACTACAAGGTCCTCTTCATTCAGGGCGGCGCTACCCTGCAGTTCTCTATGATCCCGATGAACCTCATGAAGAACGGCAAGGCCGTCTATATCGAGACCGGCGCCTGGTCCAAGAAAGCCATTGCGGAAGCAAAGAAGGTCGGCGATGTCATCGTTGCCGCTTCCAGCAAAGATAAGAACTACAGCTATATCCCCGACTGCTCCGATCTGGACATCCCGGAAGACACGGACTATGTCTATATCTGCGAGAATGAGACCATCCACGGCTCCACCTGGCAGACGCTTCCGAACACGAAGGGCCACGTCCTCGTCTCCGACCAGTCCTCGATGTTCCTTTCCCGTCCCTGCAATGTTTCGGATTACGGTCTGATCTACGCAGGCGTGCAGAAGAACGTCGGTCCCGCCGGTATGGTCATCGTTATCATCCGCGAGGATCTCATCCGTGATGATGTGGAGGATCTGCCGATCTATCTGCAGTACAAGACCCATGCGGAGAACGACTCGATGTACAACACGCCGAACTGCTGGGCGATCTACTGCTGCGGCAAGGTCTTCAAGTATCTCAAGAGCCTCGGCGGTCTTGAGGCTATGAACAAGATCAACCTCGACAAGGCGAAGGTCCTCTATGACTTCCTTGACAGCTCCAAGATGTTCCGCGGCACGGTCGAGAAAAAGGACCGCAGCCTGATGAACGTCCCGTTTGTCAGCACCTCCCCCGAGCTCGACGCGGAGGTTGTTGCCGCGACCAAGGCAGCCGGCTACGACAACCTCAAGGGTCACCGCTCCGTCGGCGGTCTTCGCGCTTCCATCTACAACGCGATGCCCAAGGAAGGCGTTCAGGCGCTCGTTGACTTCCTGAAGAAATTTGAAGAAGAGCACGGCTGATACAAAGGAGGAAATACAATGCGTATTCTTGTAACCGACGGCATGGATGCCGCCGCACAGGCTAAGCTTGTGGAAATGGGCCATGAGGTCGTCAATCAGTTTTTTGAGCCGGACGCGCTCGGCGCGGCGCTTCGAGATTTCAATGTCGTGATCATCCGCTCCAAGACAAAGATCCGCAAGCAGCAGATCGATGAGGCGAAGGGCTCTGCGCTCAAGGTCATCATCCGCGCGGGCGTCGGTGTGGATAATATCGATGTGGCGTATGCCGAAGAGAACGGCATCCAGGTCAAAAATACTCCGCGTGCCTCTTCCGCCTCCGTTGCGGAGCTCGCGATGGCGCATATGTTCGCCTGCGCACGCTTCATCTCTATCGCCGGCAGCAGCATGCGCAAGGGCGAGTGGGAAAAGAAAGCCTTCAGCAACGGCATTGAGCTTACCGGCAAAACGCTTGGCATCGTCGGCTTCGGTCGCATCGGTCAGAAGCTCTGTGCTATGGCGAAGGGCATCGGTATGAACGTCATCGCAACGGACGTCTATCACGCTCCCGACGCTGAAGCGACCTTCGGAATGCGCTACGTTGAGCTCGACGAGCTGTTCGCAACCTCCGACTTCATCTCGCTGCACACACCCGCGATCAACGGCAAGAAGCTCATCGACGCCGAGAACATCGCGAAAATGAAGGACGGCGTCATCCTTGTCAACACCTCCCGCGGCAACAACATCGACGAAGAGGCGCTGCTGGCAGCCCTCGAATCCGGCAAGGTCCGCGCAGCAGGTCTTGACGTATTCGCCGAAGAGCCCTCACAGAATGCAGCGCTCTACGCACATCCGCACGTGTCCTGCACGCCGCACGTCGGCGCCGGCACCAAGGAGGCTCAGACGCGCATCGGTGCAGAGCTGGTCGACATCATCGCAAGCCTGTAAACTGCACATTTTTCAAAGCTCCGACTTCGGTCGGAGCTTTTTATTTTTTGTAAAAACGGGCAAAATACCTAAAACATTCGATGTGTTTTGTCAATTTTTGTATATTTCCCCAAAATAAATTACAAAATTTAAAAAAGTCTTGATTTTTCATTATGTTCTTTATATAATTCCATCATATTTTTTAATTTCGTTAAATATTTTGCGCGACGATCCGCAGAAGCCGCAAATATCGTTGTCCTTTTGGTCGACATGTTTGCCGCAAAAAACTGCCTCTTTGTATAGAATGCTGAGAGCAGCTGTGGATCACCCGCTGCATAGGAGGAAGTTTTTATGAATCAATACACACTGAGCGTCATCCAGAGAGTTCGGCAGAAATATGCCGATGAACCGGAGTTTGTGCAGACCGTCGAGGAAGTCTTCTCTTCGATCGATCCTGTTATTGAAGCAAACCCCGCATATGAGAAGGCCGATATTCTCAACCGAATGGTTGAGCCCGAGCGTGCGTTTATCTTCCGCGTCTGCTGGACGGACGACAACGGCAAGCTGCATACAAACGTCGGTTACCGTTACCAGTTCAACGGCGCGATCGGCCCCTACAAGGGCGGTCTTCGTTTCCAGCCCAACGTCTACCCCGGCGTTATGAAGTTCCTCGGTTTTGAGCAAACCTTCAAGAACGCGCTGACGGGTCTTCCCATCGGCGGCGCCAAGGGCGGCTCCGACTTTGACCCCGCGGGCAAACCCGATGCGGAAGTTATGCGCTTCTGCCACAGCTTTATGAATGCTCTGTACCGCTTCATCGGTCCGGACGTGGACGTACCTGCCGGAGATATGGGCGTCGGCGGACGCGAGATCGGTTACCTCTTCGGTCAGTACCGTCACCTGAAGGGCTGCTGGGAGAACGGCGTTTTCACCGGCAAGGGTCTGAGCTACGGCGGCTCCCTTAACCGCCCAGAAGCAACCGGCTACGGCGCTATCTACTATCTGCAGGAAGTCCTCAAGCATGAAGGCGAGAGCATCGAAGGCAAGACCATCGCGGTCTCCGGCTTCGGCAACGTCGCCTGGGGCATCTGCAAGAAGTCTGCTCAGCTCGGCGCAAAGGTCGTTACCCTCTCCGGTCCCGACGGCTATATCTACGATCCGGACGGCGTGACCACGCGTGAGAAGCTTCATTATATGCTTGAAATGCGTGCTGCCGATCCGATGCACGTCAAGCCGTACGCGGATAAGTTCGGCTGCAAATTCATCCCGGGTGAAAAGCCCTGGGGCGAAAAGGTCGATATCGTGATGCCTGCTGCGATGCAGAACGACGTCAAGATGGATTCCGCAAAGAAGATCGCCGACAACAAGATCAAATACTATATCGAAGTCGCCAATATGCCGACCACCAACGATGCGCTGCAGTTCCTGATGGAGCAGGATGGTGTGATCGTTGCTCCGTCGAAGGCCGTCAACGCAGGCGGTGTGGGCGTTTCCGCTCTGGAGATGAGCCAGAATGCCGAGCGTCTCGTCTGGACCGCGGAAGAGGTCGACGAGCGTCTCAAGAGAATGATGGTCAACATCCACGCCGAATCCGCAGCGGCAGCAGAGGAATACGGACTGGGCTACAACCTTGTCGCCGGTGCGAACATCGCCGGTTTCAAGAGGGTCGCTACCGCTATGCTGGAGCAGGGCATTTTCTAAAGAACAAAAAACGAGGGGCAAGCAAGTGCTTGTCCCTCGTAATTTTTATGTGGATCAGTCGTAGATCGGATACTTTCTGCAGAGCTCCACGACCTCACGCGTGACCTCGTCTTTGGAGGCTTCATACTCGGTCGCCGTGCGCTTGATCCAATGGGCGATCCGCTTCATCTCTTCTTCACGGAAGCCGCGCGTCGTCACAGCGGGCGTACCGAGACGCAGACCGCTGGTTACGAACGGACTCTCAGGATCGTTCGGAATGGCATTCTTGTTCGCGGTGATATGCACCTCATCCAGACGGTGCTGCATCTCCTTGCCCGTCACGCCGAAGGGGCGCAGGTCAACGAGCATCAGGTGGTTGTCCGTACCGCCGGAGATCAGGTCAAAGCCCTCTGCCAGCATCGCTTCCGCCAATGCCTGCGCGTTCAGCGTCACCTGCTTCTGGTACGTCTTGAAATCATCCTTGAGCGCCTCGCCGAGGGCAACGGCCTTTGCGGCAATAATATGCTCGAGAGGTCCGCCCTGCGTGCCGGGGAACACCGCCTTGTCGATGCTCTGCGCGTGCTCCGCCTTGCAGAGGATGAGACCGCCGCGCGGACCGCGGAGCGTCTTATGCGTTGTGGTGGTCACAACGTCCGCATAGGGCACGGGAGACGGATGCAGACCCGCCGCAACGAGTCCCGCAATATGCGCCATATCGACCATCAGATACGCGCCGACCTCGTCGGCGATCGCACGCATCTCGGCAAAATCGATGACTCTGGGATATGCGCTCGCACCGGCGATGATGAGCTTCGGCTTGTGCTCCTTCGCCATCGCGCGCACTTCGGCGTAGTCAATGCGTCCGGTCGCATCAATGCCGTAGGAAACAACATTGAAGTACTTGCCGGAGATATTGACCGGCGAGCCGTGGGAAAGGTGACCGCCGTGCGCAAGGCTCATACCGAGAACGGTGTCGCCCGGCTGCAGGAACGCGAAGAAGGCGGCGAGGTTGGCATTCGCACCGCTGTGCGCCTGCACATTGGCGTGCTCCGCGCCGAAGAGCTTCTTTGCGCGCTCGATGGCAATGTTTTCCACAACATCGACGTGCTGGCAGCCGCCGTAGTAACGCTTGGCAGGCAGTCCCTCCGCGTATTTATTGGTAAGGACGCTTCCGGCCGCCATCAAAACAGCCTCGGAAACGATGTTTTCAGAAGCGATCAGTTCGATGTTTTCCTGCTGGCGGCGAAGCTCCGCAGTGCAGGCCGCGAAGACCTCGGGATCATACTGTTTCAGCTTATCGTAGAACATATAAATCTCCTCCATTCAATTTGGTGTGAGTATATCATACAAACTTGCAGATTTCAACGATTCTTCCTTGAAAAGTGTCGATGAAAGTGATATGGTAAGGAAAACTCTGAAGGAGGAAGCATTATGAAAATCGTTGTCAAGGTCGGCACCTCTACCCTCGCCTACCCGACCGGGCATATCAATATTCGCCGCGTGGAGTCTCTGTGCAAGGTCCTGGCGGATATCGCGAACGCCGGAAATGATGTGATCCTCGTTACCTCCGGCGCGATCGGAATGGGTATGGGAAAGCTTTCGCTGAGCAAGCGCCCGGATGATATTGCCTCCAAGCAGGCTGCCGCAGCGGTCGGTCAGTGCGAGCTGATGTACATCTATGATAAGCTCTTCGGAGAATACAACCGAATTGTCGCACAGATCCTGCTGACGGGCAATATCGTGCATGACGCAGAAAGTCTTTCCAACTTCCGCGCTATGATGGCTCGTCTGCTGGAGATGCACGTTATCCCCATCATCAACGAAAACGACAGCGTCGCGACCGCCGAAATCAAGATCGGTGACAACGACACACTTTCCGCGATCGTTGCACAGTCGATCGGCGCAGATCTTCTCGTCCTGATGTCCGATATCGACGGTCTCTACACCGCCGATCCTCGCCGCGATCCGAACGCAAAGCTGATCTCCGAGGTGCGCGAGCTGACCCCGGATATCCTCGCACTCGGCGAGGGCGCGGGCTCTTCGCTCGGAACGGGCGGAATGCAGACGAAGCTCCACGCCGCGCAGATCTGCATGGGAGCAGGCTGCGATATGCGCATCGTAAACGGTTCTGAGCCGACCATTCTCTACGGAATTATGGACGGTGAAGCGCCCGGAACGCTCTTTGTGGGAGGAAAATAAAATGACCACGTCGGAAATTCTGAAAACAGCGGCGGCGTTGAAGGCGACCGTCTCTTCCCTCTCGACCGAAGAAAAAAACAACGCGCTTGCCGCTATGGCGGACGCGATCGAAGCAAACAAGGACGAGATCCTTTCGGAAAACGCACTGGATCTGGCAGATGCGGAAGGAAAGATCAGCCCCGTGATGCTGGACAGACTGCGCCTGGCCGATGCACGTGTGCACGATATGGCAAACGGCGTCCGCGCCCTCATTGCACTGCCCGATCCTGTCGGAAAGACGCTCCGCGAATCCACGCGCGAGGACGGTCTTCTCATCCGCAGGATCTCCGTACCGCTCGGCGTGGTTGCGATCATCTACGAAAGCCGTCCGAACGTCACTGCGGACGCTGCGGCACTTTGTTTCAAGAGCGGCAATGTCTGCGTCCTGCGCGGCGGAAAAGAAGCTTACCGTTCCAGCCACGCCATCGTCCGCGCTATGCAGGGCGGGCTCACCAAGCTCGGACTCGACCCGAACTGTGTGCAGATCCTTACCGACGTCACCCATGACGGTGCAAACGAGCTGATGCGCGCTGTGGGGCTTGTCGATCTGCTTATCCCGCGCGGAGGCGCGCGCCTCATCCGTGCCTGTGTTGAAAATGCGCTGGTCCCCTGCATCGAAACGGGAACGGGCATTTGCCATATCTATGTGGACAACGACGCCGATCCCGAAATGGCGCTGAACATCATTGAGAACGCCAAAACAAGCCGTCCCTCGGTCTGCAACGCCGCAGAGGTATGCCTCGTCGGTGCAAAGATCGCACCGCAGTTTTTGCCGATGCTTCAGAAGCGGCTTGTTGCGGAACGCACCGCAAAGGGGCTGCAGCCTGTCGAGCTGCGGCTGGATCAGACTGCCGCCACCATCATCCCCGGCACACCTGCGGGCAATGCAGACTTCGACACAGAGTTTTTGGACTATGTCCTCGCGGTTGCCGTTGTGGAGGATACCAATGCCGCGATCGCGCATATTGCGGCGCACAGCACACACCACAGCGAGGCGATCATCACGAAGAACACGGAAGCCGCCGACCGCTTTACGCGAATGGTGGACAGCGCGGCGGTCTATGTAAACGCCTCCACCCGCTTCACGGATGGCGGAGAATTCGGGCTCGGCTGTGAAATGGGGATCTCCACACAGAAGCTTCATGCAAGAGGTCCTATGGGACTTGAGGAGCTGACCGCCTATCACTACGTCATTGAAGGGAAAGGTCATATCCGCTGAGGAGAAAAACACTATGGAAAAGGTCTTTTATAACGGCAGGATCCTCACAATGTGCTGCAGGAACGCGGCAGAGGAAAAACAAAAAGCGACGGAGGCCGTCCTCGTTCGGGACGGGCGGATCGCCGCTGTCGGCAAGCTCAGCGATATAAGTGCTGCGCCGGACGCGGAATACTGCGACCTGCATGGCAAATGTCTGATGCCGGGCTTCATCGATCCGCACAGTCATTTTCTGAATAACGGACAGATGGCGCTGCGGGCGGATCTTTCCGACTGCAGCTCTTTTACCGATATCGTCCGCGTGCTGAAGGAATATCACAAGGCGAATCCGAATGCGGAAGTGATCGCCGGCTTCGGCTACGACCACAACTTCCTCGAGGAAGGCCGCCACCCGGACAAGTTCGTCCTCGACCGCGTCAGCACCGAGCTGCCTGTCTACATCCAGCACGTTTCCCTGCACTTTGCCTGTGCAAACAGCGTTGCGCTGCAGCTTGCAGGTCTTGACGAAAACGCTGAAGACCCCGTAGGCGGAAAATACGGTCGAGTCGAAGGAAGCCGAGAGCTGAGCGGCTACCTGGAGGAAAAAGCCACCGGTCCCGTCTCTTCGCTGCTGCTCCGCGCCCCGGCGGAATACACGCCCGAAATGCTCGAAAAAATGCAGGAGGCGTATCTGCGCCACGGCATCACGACTGTGCAAAACGGCTCCACGACCCCCGGTGCAATGGCAAAGCTTGCCAAGATGGGCGAAAGCGGCGCTTTGAAGCTCGACCTTGTTGCCTATCTGACGCTGACAGAGCAGACGAAAGATGCTCTGCAAGCCTTTTCCCCCTATCGGAAGACATACCGCGATCGGGTAAAGATCGGAGGATACAAGATTTTCCTCGACGGATCGCCGCAGGGACGCTCCGCATGGATGTCAAAGCCGTATCTCGGCGGCGAGCCGGATTACTGCGCCTATCCGCGTATGACGGACGAACAGGTGCAAAGCAGCATCGAGACCGCGCTGCGCGACCGCATGCAGATCCTTGCCCACTGCAACGGCGACGCCGCCTCTGAGCAGTACGTCGCGGCGTACGAAAATGCCCTTCGGCAAACGGGGATCGATGACGAGCTTCGCCCTGTTATGATCCATTGCCAGACGGTGCGGAACGATCAGCTCGATCGGATGAAGGCGATCCATATGATCGCATCGATCTTCGTGGGTCACGTCTGGTACTGGGGAGATATCCACGTAAAGAACTTCGGCCCGGAGCGCGGACATCATATCAGCCCCGCAAAGGATGCGTTCGAGCGCGGCGTGCACGTGAATTTCCATCAGGACACCCCTGTGACACGCCCGAATATGCTCCACTCGGTCTGGTGCGCCGTCAATCGCATCAGCCGCCGCGGAAATATCATCGGCGCCGATCAGAAGATCCCCGTGTACGATGCGCTTCGCGCCGTGACGGCAGAGGGTGCGTACCAGTACTTTGAAGAAGATGAGAAAGGCACGATCGAAATCGGAAAGAGAGCGGATTTCGTCATCCTTGACAAATCTCCGCTTGATGTGCCTGAGTTCGAGATCCGTGACCTTGCCGTGCTCGAAACGATCAAAGACGGCGTGACGGTCTACAGAAATCCTTCTTGCCAATAAACGCAGAAAGGCTGCGGCGATCATTCGCCGCAGCCTTATTATTACAGATGCAGGATATTTTTGCCGAGGTATTCAGCCTCAGCCGCCTCGTGCGTGATGAGCAGGACCGTTTTCCCGGAGGAAAGGTCTTTGAGATAGTCCATTGCGACCAGGCGCGTCTGCTCATCGAGACCCTTGAAGGGCTCATCGAGGAAGATCGCCTCCGCACCGCAGAGCACCGCGCGCGCGAGACAGACCCGACGGCGCATACCGCCGGAGAGCTCGCTGACCGGCTGCAGCATACTTTCCGCAAGACCGAGTCGGGACAGATGCTCCATGATCGTTTCCCGCGGAACAGAGTTTCCTGTCACAAAGCGTACATTCTCCACGGCGGAAAGCTGTTCGCAAAGACGATCGGTCTGAAAGCAGACGCCGACCCGTTCGGGCAGATCGATGATCGTTCCGCTGTCCGGCTCTACGAGACCGAGCAGAATGTTCATCAGCGTCGTCTTTCCGTAGCCGGAAGCCCCCATGAGGCAGGTGATCTCACCGTTCGGAACCTCCAGCGTCAGATCATCCAGCACGGTATGCTCGCCGAAGCGCTTGCAAAGATGTTCGACCTTCATTTCACGCGTCCCTCCCCTCTCGCCAGCACAAGGCGCAGGATCGCCAGCGCGAGCTTTTCAAAGAGGAAGCTGCTCAGAACGATGACCACCGTCCAGGAGAACAGATCCACGTTCAGAAAGTACACCTTCGACTCATAGAGCTTTTCACCGAGCGAGTGCTTGGAGATCGCAATGACCTCCGCCGCAACGCCGGACTTCCACGCCATACCGAGGGCGACACTGCAGGCGGAAAGCAGGAACGGACGCACGGCGGGCAGATAAATGTGCCGAAGCTGTCTTGCGTAAGGCACGCGGAACACACGCGCCATTTCAAGCAGTTCTCTGTCCGCGCTCTCATAGCCCTGCAGAACATTGAGATAGATGGTCGGGAACACCATCAGAAATGAGATAAAGACAGCGAGGTTTTCCGCATTCAGCCAGATGAGACTGATAATGATAAAGGACGCGACCGGAACGGTCTTCATCACGGTCACATAGGGCCACAGCAGCGTCCGCAGGACGGGAAACCGCCCGGCAAGGATCGCAAGCAAACTTCCAAGGACGAGCGCCGCGGCAAAGCCGAGCGCGATCCGAAGCAGGCTGTGCCAGACCGTTAAGAAGAAGTCGGGTTCCCGCCAGATCGTCAGCAGCCGCCGCAGGACCTGCAGCGGTGAGACGAGAAGAACGGGAAGATCCACGAGCATCGCGGCAAGCTGCCAGAGCAGCAGCGCCAGCAATACAGCAAGGAGCTTCGCCCCGCGCTTCTCAGCCCACATTGCAGTAGAACGCATCGCCGGGCATCACACCGCCGACGGCTTTGGGGTTCTGCTCAAATAGCGAGGCAATGTAGCCGTCCGCGATCTCACGCATCTCGTCGCCGGTGATGCAGACAAGATTGCAGTTGGGGATCGCCTTTTCCGCGATGGGCGCCTTCACGATGTCGTGGGCTTCGATCAGCACAGCGGCCTCGGCGGGATTTGCATTTACATATTCCACAGAAGCGGCATACTCTTCGATGAATTTGCTGAGGGCTGCGGGGTGCTCCTCGGCAAAGGCCTTTCGGACGATGACGCCGCCCGTGATGAGTCGGCTCTTTTCACCGAGCTTGTCCCACTCGGCGGTCAGATCCATCGCGGTACGGAGACCTTCCACCTTTGTAGAAGCGACCGTAACAAACGGCTGCGGCAGGACCGCAACGGCATTCTCTTCCGCGACAAGCAGCGGAACGATCTCGGAGGGTTCGCTCTTCCACTGCATGTTCACATCGGTGTCCATATCAAGACCGTTCTTCGCAAGCAGATAGCGGAAGGAATATTCCGGAGTCGTGCCCTTGCCTGCGGAATAGATCGTTTTTCCGCGCAGGCTTTCCCAGTCCGTTACGGTCTCACCGTTTTCCACGACATAGAGAACGCCCAGCGTGTTGACCGCAAGCAGCTGCACGGACTGCTCGCTGTTCTGATGAAGGATCGCCGCAAGGTTGACCGGTACGGCGAGGATATCCAGCTCGCCCTTGAGGAGCTGCGGCGTAAGCTCGTCCGCTGCAGCGGCGATCTGATAGGTATACTTGTTTTCCGTCAGTCCCTTGTCGTTGTCGTCAAGGAGTTTGACCATACCCATCGTGGTCGGTCCCTTCAGACCGCCGAGACGGATCGTCACATCGTCGGCAGGCGTTTCGGCCGGCTGTGCGCCGCAGGCAGTGAGCGACAGCACAAGGCAAAAAGCCAGAAGCAAAGCGATCGTTTTTTTCATAAGAATACTTCCTTTCGGGTATTTTTTCCGCCGTTATTATAGGACGGAAACGGTGTTCAGTCAACCCGGCAGGCGTATGCAATTCCTATAAAAAAACACTTGACGAATCCCGATCGCGGTGCTATGATGGGGCAAAATAAACAAGGAGAAAACAGCTATGCTTTTTGCAGCGAAACAGCTCAACAGCTTTGCGTTCTATTACTTTTTTACCTCGGAAAAAAAGTAATAGCGATTTGTGCTGCAAATTTTTTTCATTTCAATTGGTTTGGCAAACGCCGCACAGTCGCTGCTGTGCGGCGTTATTTCTTTGGAGGTGTCATTATGATCGTTATTTTGAAACCGGGCACTCTGCCGGAAAAAAAGGAGCATCTGATCTCATGGCTGGAGTCGCAGAAGCTCACCGTTCATATTTCTGACGGCGAAGACTATACCGTTCTCGGGCTTGTCGGCGACACCGGACACATTGATGTCGAGCTTCTGCAGAGTCTGGATATCGTCAACTCCGTCAAGACTGTCTCGGAGCCCTTCAAGCAGTGCAACCGCAAGTTCCGTCCGGACGACACGGTCGTCTCCGTCGGTGGTGCGAAGATCGGCGGAGGAAACTTCAGCATTATGGCAGGTCCCTGCTCTGTGGAGAGCCTCGATCAGATCCTTTCCGTGGCACAGAGCGTCAAAGAGGCAGGTGCAAACATCCTGCGCGGCGGTGCATTCAAACCGCGCACCTCCCCCTATGCCTTCCAGGGACTGAAGGGCGAAGGACTTGCCCTTCTGAAGGAAGCAAAGAAGGCAACCGGTCTTCCGATCGTCTCGGAGATCATGAACGTTAATACGCTGGATCTTTTTGAGGATGTGGACATCATCCAGGTCGGCGCACGGAACTGCCAGAACTTCGATCTGCTGCAGGAATTGGGACATCTTCGCAAGCCCATTCTTCTGAAAAGAGGACCCGCAAACTCCCTGAAGGAGCTGCTAATGAGCGCGGAGTATATTATGGCAGGCGGCAACGAGGACGTCATCCTCTGTGAACGCGGAATCCGCACCTTTGAAACGGCGACGCGGAACACCCTTGATCTTTCCGCTGTTCCCGCACTGCGCGATCTGACGCATCTGCCGATCGTCATCGATCCCAGTCATGCAACCGGAAACTCCCGCTTCGTTCCTTCTATGGCTTTGGCGGCGGCAGCCGCAGGAGCCGACGGACTTATGATCGAGGTGCACAACGACCCGATGCACGCCCTGTGCGACGGCGCACAGTCGCTGACGCCGGATGAATTCTCCGCACTTGCGAAAAAGATCGCAGCCGTTCGGCAGGCGGTGCTCGCATGACAGTCGGAATTGTCGGTCTGGGACTGATTGGCGGCAGCTTCACAAAAGCCTATCACGCAGCAGGCTGGACCGTGTATGCTGCGGATACGGATGAAGCGATCCTCTCCTTTGCGATGCTCTCCGAGACCGTTGACGGGAGGCTGGATGCAGCTTCTCTGAAACAATGCGATCTCATTCTCATCGCCGTCTATCCCGACGCCGCAGAAGCGTACCTGCGGGAAAACGCGGCGATCTTCGATCCGCACACGGTCGTGATCGACTGTCTCGGCACAAAGCGGCGCATCTGCGAATGCGGATTTGAACTTGCCGAAAAGCACGGTTTTTTCTACGCGGGCGGTCATCCCATGGCGGGCACGCACAACTCCGGCTACCGTTATGCGCGCGAAAACCTCTTCCGCAACGCGCCGATGGTCATTGTTCCCCCGGAATTTGACGATATGCAGATCTTTGACCGGATCAAAGCACTGCTTGCACCTGCGGGCTTCGGCTCGATCACGGTCGCCACGGCGGAGGAGCACGATCGAATGATCGGCTTCACCTCGCAGATGCCGCATATTCTTTCCAACGCATTTATTAAAAGCCCGACCGCGCGCGGACATCGCGGCTTCTCTGCGGGGAGCTATAAAGATATGACGCGCGTCGCATGGCTGAATCCCGAAATGTGGGCTGAGCTGTTTTTGGACAATCGCGACAATCTGATCGAAGAATTGGATTTTTATATCACGGAACTGCAGAAATACCGAACAGCGATCTATGAAAATGACGGAAAAACGCTCCGCGATCTTTTGCAGGAGGGTCGCGAACGGAAAAAGGAGGTAGACGGAAGATGAGAGAAATCAAGGTTCGAGCGGCGAAGCCGTATTCCGTCCTGATCGGACAGGGACTTCTGAAGCAGGCAGGCGCAGCGCTGCGCCGCATCTCCGGAGGAACCCGCTGTGTCATCGTGTCGGACTCGAACGTTGCACCGCTCTATTCGGAAACTCTGAAACAGTCGCTTTCTGAAGCGGGCTTCTCTGTCTCCGTCTTTGTCTTCCCGGCCGGTGAACGCTCCAAGAACAGCGACACCTATCTGTCTCTGCTGGATCATATGGCGTCTCACGAGCTGACGCGGAGCGATCTTGTGGTTGCGCTCGGCGGCGGCGTGACAGGCGATATGGCGGGCTTTGCCGCCGCAACCTATCTGCGCGGGATCGACTATGCGCAGATCCCGACCTCGCTCCTTGCGATGGTGGACTCCTCCGTTGGCGGCAAAACCGCGATCGACCTGAAGTCCGGCAAAAACTACGTCGGCGCATTCCATCAGCCGAAGGTCGTTTTATGCGATACACAGCTTCTCGCCACGCTGCCGCAGGAGTTTTTCCTGGACGGCTGCGGCGAGGTCCTGAAATACGCCGTCTTGGGCGATCCCGAGCTCTTTGAGATCCTTCTTCGCGACGGACATCAATTTCCCCGAGAGGACGTCATTGCACGCTGTGTCGCGCAAAAAGAAGATTTTGTCGCCGCGGACGAATTTGAAAAAGGACGCCGTCAGATGCTCAACCTCGGGCACACGCTCGGTCACGCCATCGAAGCCGTGAGCAACTTCGAGCTGAGCCACGGACGCGCTGTTGCGGCAGGTCTTTGCATGATCGCCCGCGCTTCGGCAAAGCGCGGTCTCTGCTCCGTGGACGTTGTTGAGCAAATCGAAAACGCAGTCAATGCTCTCGGTCTTCCGACCGGAACGGATGTTCCTGTTGCCGAGCTGCTGAAAATCGCACGCGGCGACAAAAAACGCCGCAACGACTCGATCTCCTGCGTTGTTCCGCGCACGATCGGAACCTGCGAACTTCTCACGCTGTCGCTGGCCGACTTTGAACATTTTGCGGAAGGGGCTTCCGTATGAATATGACGTTTCTTCCCGCTCCGCTTGCGGGTGAAATTCGTGCCATCCCCTCCAAGTCCGATGCGCACAGGCTTCTCATCTGCGCCGCACTCTCCGACGCACCGACCAAGGTGCTCTGTCCCGAGACGAGCGATGATATCGACGCGACGGTTCATTGTCTGCCCGCGCTTGGCGCCTCCGCCGAACGGACGGAGGACGGATTTCTCATCACGCCGGGAGACGTGCCGCAAGCCTGTCAAATGGACTGCGGAGAGAGCGGCTCGACGCTGCGTTTCCTGCTTCCCGTTGTCTGCGCGCTCGGCGTTCGTGCGGAGATCCGGATGCACGGAAGGCTTCCCGACAGACCGCTGGAACCGCTTTGGAGCGAGCTGCTGCGGGGCGGTGCGGAATTAAAGAAAGACGGCGACCGCATCTATGTCGGCGGAAAGCTGCGCGAAACGAGCTACGCCATCGCCGCGAACATCTCCTCACAATTCCTCTCCGGTCTCCTCTTTGCTTTACCGCTGCTTGGCGGCGGCAGGCTGCGGCTGATCGGAAAAACGGAATCCGCAGGATATCTGGAAATGACTCTGCGTACGCTTTCCCGATTTGGTATTGCAGTCAGGCGGACGGACGACGAACTGATCGTCCCGCCGCACAGCTACCACTCCGCAGGCTTTGCGGAAGCCGAAGGAGACTGGTCCAACGCAGCATTTTGGCTGGCTGCGGGAAGCCTTTGCGGCGACAGCGTTCGCTGCACGGGGCTTGACTCAACAAGCGCGCAGAAGGATCGTCTCGTCTGTGAGGCGCTCACCGCGATCCGCAGACAGAACGCCACGCTGGACGCATCCGATATTCCCGATCTTGTCCCGATCCTCTCCGTCGTTGCGGCGCTCACGCCGGGTACGACGACGATCACAGGCGCGGCGCGGCTTCGCCTCAAGGAGAGCGACCGCCTTGCAACCGTAGCCGCAATGCTTAGTGCCCTCGGCGGCGATGCAGAGATCACCGGGGACGGACTGATTATTCGGGGACGCGAGACGCTTTCCGGCGGAACGGTCGACGGTGCGGGCGATCACAGGATCGTTATGTCCGCTGCGATCGCATCGGTCGGCTGTACGAACGCAGTCACCGTTCTCGGCGCAGACGCTGTCAGAAAATCCTACCCGGGCTTCTTCCGGGATTTTACCGCTCTTGGCGGACGCTGTAAGGAGGGAACCAAATGAGCAACTCGGTCGGAAACATCTTTCGTTTTACCATTTTCGGTCAGTCGCACGGTCCCGCGATCGGTGTGACGATGGAGGGTCTCCCCTCCGGCTTTGCCATCGATATGGATGCGCTGGAGGCATTCCTCGCCAGACGCGCACCGGGACAGAACGACCTCTCCACTCCGAGAAAGGAAGCGGACAAGCCTGTTTTTCTCTCGGGTCTGAAGGACAATGTCACCTGCGGCGCACCTGTCACCGCAGTCATCTTCAATGAAAACACCCTCTCCGCCGACTATGACGCACTGCGTACCGTGCCAAGACCCGGACACGCGGACTTTGCGGCGATGCAAAAGTTTGGTGACGCGCGTGACGATGCGGGCGGCGGGCAATTCTCCGGTCGGCTGACCGCACCCCTGTGCGCAGAGGCGGCAGAAGCTCGTTTCCGCCGAACCCTTGGAAGAGGCGGTAAAAAGGCTCGGATTGGATCGCTTCCTCATTCACGCAG
>JAFVWG010000242.1 GCA_017501805.1 Oscillospiraceae bacterium | reverse complement strand
GTAGGGCTCGACCTTGACGAGATATCCGCCCTCTTCGAGATCCTTTGCGATCGCCTCACGGCAGGCGTAGCGGTCCATACCGTTGTACTTGCCGCCGTTTTCGTTGATCGTTCCGTCGTCCGCGATAACGCGGATCGATTCAAGGTTATGGCGCAGACCGACCTCAAAGTCGTTGGGGTCGTGCGCAGGCGTCATTTTGACGCAGCCCGTGCCGAACTCCATCTCGCAGTAATCGTCCGCGACAATGGGGATCTCGCGGTTCATAATGGGCAGAGTGCAGGTCTTTCCGACGATGCTGCGGTAGCGCTCGTCGTTCGGGTTGACTGCAACGCCGCTGTCGCCCATCATCGTTTCGGGGCGCGTGGTCGCGACAACGACCTCGCCGGAGCCGTCCGTCAGCGGATAGCGGATGTGCCACAGGTTTCCGGGCTTGTCAATATATTCGACTTCGGCGTCCGAAAGCGCGGTCTTGCAGTGCGGGCACCAGTTGATGATGCGGCTGCCCTTATAGATAAGACCTTTTTCATACAGCTCGCAGAAGGTCTCGCGGACAGCCTTGGAGCAGCCCTCATCCATCGTAAAGCGGCTGCGGCTCCAGTCGCAGGAAGCGCCGAGCTTCATCTGCTGCTTGACGATCCTGTCGCCGTATTTGTTCTTCCAGTCCCACACGCGCTCAAGGAACTTCTCTCTGCCGAGGTCGTAGCGCGTCAGATGCTCCTGCTCACGCAGTGCTTCTTCGACCTTGATCTGCGTGGCGATGCCCGCGTGGTCCGTTCCGGGCAGCCAAAGTGCCGAATAGCCCTGCATACGCTTGAAGCGCGTGAGGATGTCCTGCAGGGTCGAGTCCATCGCGTGACCCATATGCAGCTGTCCCGTGACGTTGGGGGGCGGCATTACAATGGAAAACGGCTTCTTATCGGGATCGGCTTCCGCGCGAAAGCATCCGTTGTCCATCCAGGCTTTATAGATTTTTTCCTCTACGATCTTCGGATCGTAGACTTTCTGCAGTTCTCTTGCCATGTTCACAACTCCTGTTTCTGCATAATAAAATCGCCCCGAACAGTCTGTTCAGGGCGATAAAGATTACCGTGGTACCACCTGAATTTCCGCAAAAAAGCGGACACTCTTCTCTCTGTAACGGGAGGACCCGTCCGGCCTTATGGATTCGCCGGCAGCTCCGGGGCGACCTTCAACCACCGCAGCAAAGACTTGCACCGAACGTCTTCTCTCTGGAGCCGCGGATCCGGTTTACTCCTCCCCATCATTGCTTTTGTTATGATGGAAAATATCAGAAAATTTATCAGATGTCCTCAATGATCGGAGATGCGCTCTTCTGCACATTTCCCGTGAGGGAGTTGAATTTCGAACGGGAATTCCGAACACCGGAAAGCGCCTGTTCGATCGTCTCCTCCGTCTCACGCATCGCGTTATCAACATATTCGTTGGTCACGCGGCGAAGCTCTTTGACTTTATTTTCCGCAGTCTGGATGATCTGCTGTGCTTCGATCTGCGCCTGCTTATAGATCTCGTTGTCCGAGACAAGCAGCTTGGCGCGGTCTTCCGCCTGCTTGATGATGTTCTCAGCCTCACGCTTAGCGTTGGCGATCACTTCGTTGCGGGTCTCCACGATGGTGCGGGCCTGCTTCACATCCGTCGGAAGTTGCGCGCTGATCTCGTCAAGCAGGTCGAGGACCTTATCGCGTTCCACAACGCACTTTTCCGCGCCGAGCGGCAGGCTCCACGCGTTCTGGATCATGTCATACAAACTCGAAATGATTTCTTCTACGCCGTTTGCCATGCTGTTATCCTCCTAATTGTTCTTTCATACGCTTCTCAAAAGCAGGAATGATGATTTCCGGGAGAAAATCACGCAGATCCGCGCCGTAGCGTCCGAGTTCCTTGACGGCGCTGGAGCTGAGGTACATAAACTGGTGCTCCGCCATCAGAAACATCGTGTCCAGATTGGGGTTGAGCTTATGATTCATAAGCGCCATCTGGAATTCGTGGTCGAAATCGGAAACTGCACGAAGTCCCTTAATGACGACCGAACCGCCGATCGTCTTCGCATATTCTGCAAGCATCCGGTCGGAATCATCCACAACGACATTCGGGATATGCGCCGTGACCTCACGGAGCATGGAAACACGCTCCTGCGCGGTAAACATCGGGGTCTTCGATCCGTTCCGCATCACGCAGACAACAAGGCGATCGAAGGATTTTGCGGCGCGCTCGATGATGTTCAGATGTCCTTTTGTGACCGGGTCAAAGCTGCCCGGATAGATTGCGGTTTTCTGCGACATCCCGTCATTCCTTCCGATAAAGCAGGACCTCCACCGTTCCGTAGCGGTAGGTCCGATCCGGTCTCAGACCGGGAAAAGAGGCAGAAAAAATGCCATCTTTTGCTTTCTCACAGATTATTATACCATTCTCACGCAAAATGTCAAACTCGGATATGCAATTCAGTGCAGTCTCCAGATTTTTTTCCGCATACGGCGGATCAAGAAAGATCAGATCAAACCGGTCTGACGTGTTCCGAAGGAACTGAAGGGAATCCCCTCGTATGACGCGCGCCTGATCGGAAAAGCCTGTTTTTGCAAGGTTTCCGCGGATAACGCGTATGGCTTCCGCATCCTGATCCACGAGCACGGCTTCCCTTGCGCCGCGGCTGAGAGCCTCGATTGCAAGCTGTCCGCTTCCGGCAAACAAATCAAGTACCCGACTGCCTTCAATTTCAAATTGTATGGCGGAAAAGAGACCTTCCTTGACGCGCTCTGCCGTCGGTCTCGTCGTCATTCCTTTCGGCGCATCCAGGCGAAGGCCCTTTGCCGTACCGGAGATCACTCTCATACGGACTCCTCCTCTTTGTGGAAATGGTGATATACTGCCTGCGCGGCGTTTTCGGGCAAGTGCATCCGCAGCACCGAAAGGTCTGCATCCCGAATCGCTGCGATCGAGCCGAAGCTCTTCAGCAGTTCTCTGCTGCGTTTTTCCCCGATGCCGGGGATCTTCTGCAATGTCGAGCCGCGCACGCGCCTGCTCTGCAGCTTTCTGTGATACGCAATGGCAAAGCGGTGTGTTTCCTCCTGAATATTGCCGATCAGAGCAAACAGCGCCGGAACGGCAGAAATGCCGATCTCGTGTCCCGAGGACGTGACCAACGCACGCGTTCTGTGGCGGTCATCCTTCACCATGCCGAAGACGGGCACCTTCAAGGAAAGAAGCTGCAGAGACTCCTCGGCACAGGCAGCCTGTTTTTCGCCGCCGTCGATCAAAAGCAGATCCGGCATTTCGGAAAATTTTTCATCGCCTTCAAGGAATCTGCGGAATCTCCGCTCGATGACCTGCCGCATCGAGGCATAGTCATCCTGATCCGCAAGACCGCGGATCTGAAACCGTCTGTAATCACGCTTGAGCGGCTTTCCGTCGGAAAAGACCGTCATGGATGCGACGATATCCGTTCCTGCAGTGTTCGAGATATCGTACGCCTCGATCCTGTGCGGGATATCCGGAAGATTCAAAAGCTGCTGCAGCTTCCGCAGCAGGGCAAAGCGTTTTTCTTCCTTGGTCGTAACACGCTCCGCTTCTTCCTGCGCGTTTTTCGCGGCAAGCGCGACGCGTGCGGCACCTTCTCCGCGCTGCGGTACACGGATGGTCACTTTTTTCCCGTATTCCTTTTGGAGAAGCTCGGCAAACAGCTCCGCATCCTCCAGCGGCGTCGGGATCAGGATCTCCTTCGGCGCAGAGCCGCGCAGAAGATAGTACTGCTTGAGGAGCGCGCCGATCGCCTCCTCGGCATCTTCCTGCTCGGGCAGGATCTGATAGTCCTTGTCCACAAGCGAGCCGCCCCAGAAATGCAGAACGCTGAAGCAGGACTTCCCGCCTCCGGAGTAATAGCCGACCGCATCCGTCTGCACGGCGTTTCCTGCGGTAACAAGCTGCTTTTCCTTCAGCGCTTCAAGCGCTTTCAGTCGGTCGCGCAGCGCCGCCGCCTCTTCAAAGCGAAGCGCATCCGATGCCTCCAGCATCTTTTCGCGAAGCTCTGCGGAAACCTGCTTATAGCCGCCGCGAAGCAGATGCACCGCCTGATCGATCCGTTCGCGGTACTCCTTCGCGGTGACCTCTTCCCTGCACCAGCCCTCACAGTTTCCGAGGTGGTAGTTGAGGCAGGTACGCTGCTTTCCGCGGCGGAAGGCTGCAGAGCAGCCCGGAAGTCGAAGCGCAATGCGGATCGTATCCAGAAACTTCTGCGAAACATATCGCCCGCCATAGGGACCGAAATATGATGCGCCGTCCTCCGCCGTCTTTCCGGCAAGCTCCATAACAGGATACTCTTCCCGCAGATCCACGCGGATATACGGATAGCCCTTATCATCCTTCAAAAGGATATTATAGCGCGGCATATGCTGCTTGATCAGTGAGCATTCCAGCACGAGTGCTTCGAATTCGGAGGAAGCAACGATCGTCTCAAAACGATCGACCTGTGATACCATTCTGCGTGTTTTCGGAGAATGTGATGCGGTGTTCCGGAAATACTGACTGACGCGGTTGCGAAGCTTCTTCGCCTTGCCGACATAGATCACCTTTCCGCCTGCGTCCAGCATCAGGTAGACGCCGGGAAGCAGCGGGAGTGAACGGGATTTCTGTTTTAATTCTTCAAGCGTCATACAGTTCACCGCCTTTCATCCAAGACACAAAAAAGGAGCCGCAGGAATTTGCGGCTCCCTTCACGCTCAGAACACTTCGTTCGTCAGCATCTGCGACAGGCTTTCGACAGCCTCTTTTTCATCCTCGCCGTCCGCGATCAGATTCACCGTCGTACCCTTCGTGATCCCCATGGAGAGGACGCCCAAAGGGCTCTTCGCGTTGATCTTGCGGTCGTCGTTTTCGATCCAGATGCTGCACTTGAACTCATTTGCTTTCTGAATGAAGAACGTCGCCTGACGGTTATACAGCCCGGATTCGCACTTTACGACATGTTTCTCTGTGTACATTGGAAGTCCCTCCCCAAAATAAGCATCCTAATGAACTATAACAGAAACTTCGAAAAAGTCAACATTATTATTTCAATTCCGCGATCGTAACGCCGTTTTCGCCCTCTCCGTAAACACCAATGCGAAAACCTTTTACGTGTTTGCAGCGGCGCAGATGGTCCTGCACAGCCTTGCGCAGAACACCCGTTCCCTTGCCGTGAATGATGCGGACGGTCACAAGCGAACTCAGAATCGCCTGGTCAAGGAACTGATCCAGCACGGGGATCGCCTCGTCCGCCGCCATCCCGCGGATATCAAGCTCCGAGTCGGCTGCACGCCGAAGCTCGCGCGGTGCGGCGGGAGCAGGTTTACGGCTGACCTGATTCGACTCCTTCTCGAGAAGGTAGATCTCATTCTTTTTCGCGGTGAGCTTCATACTTCCCGCCTGCAGTTCAAACGTACCATCCTTCTGAACGGAGAGGACCTTTGCGCGCGTGCCGAACTTCAAAAGCTCAACGAGATCACCGACGCGGACTTCGCGGGAAGGCTTGCTGCGCTCTTTGACTGCAGCGGGAACGTGGAGCTTATCCGCCGCCTCATTGAGTTTTTTCCGCAGCTGTGCCTGTCGTTCGTTCGATTCAAAGACATCCACGCCGCTTTGTGCCTGTTTGCGAAGCTGCTTCAGCTCCTCACGCACCGCATCGGCTTCGCGTCTCGCGTCGTCGATAATGCGCTGTGCCTCGCGTTTTGCGTTCTGTTCCGCTTTTTCGCGCTCGCGAAGGATCTGCTGATAGTAGCTCTCGGAGCGTTCCTGCTGCTTCTTTGCCTCCAGACGGAGCGACTCCGCTTCCTGCGCGGCCTTTTCCATCTGTACGCGCTGCTGCTCCAGACGGTCGAGCGCCTCTTCGAAATGCACTTCGCTGCCGCTGACAAGGCTCTTCGCGTGGTCTACGATCACATCGGACAGCCCGAGCCGTTTGGAGATGGCAAAGGCATTCGACTTTCCGGGAACGCCTATAAGAAGCCGATAGGTCGGACGCAGGGTATCAACGTCAAACTCACAGCAGGCGTTCGAGACGCCGTCGGTCTGCATCGCGTAGATCTTCAAGTCCGCATAGTGGGTCGTTGCCGCGACGTGCGCGCCGCGTGCCCGGCAGTGTTCGATCAGCGCGACGGCAAGTGCCGCTCCCTCTGCGGGATCCGTTCCCGCTCCGAGCTCATCGAGCAGGACCAGCGTGTTTTCATCACAGGTCTGCGTGATCTCCACGATGTTCTTCATATGCGCGGAGAAGGTGGACAGCGACTGGTCGATGGACTGCTCGTCACCGATGTCCGCGAGGATCGACGCACAGATCGAGACACAGCTTCCGTCAT
>JAFVWG010000241.1 GCA_017501805.1 Oscillospiraceae bacterium | reverse complement strand
GAATCATCGGTCAATATGCTGATGATTTCTGGGTCCCGTATTATGATGAAAATGCGGTTGGGTATGTCATAGAGCTCGCTGCGGAAAAACTGGGACTGACTTTTCCGACGGCTGCGATTCAAGAGATAAACAGTCCGATGATGTATGTCTATTCCCGAACGATGTACAACCATCTTAAAAAGACCTATCATACACCCTATGTTTTTTTGGAGTCTGAAAAAGATGTTTGGTGGACATTCGATGAAGCGGCAAACGATATAGCAGCTTTGTTGAACTATTCCGCTTCTCACAACAAGGCCAATCAGCCGCTGCTTCCCTATATTTCGGAGGAAAAGCGCCGGGAAGCGTGCAAAAAAACTGGAGAACGCAGGCTGTTCGTATGTGATTTTCGGACCCGGTAAAAGTATATATTCACAAGCGCCCCAAACCAAAACGAAGGGTCATTTACAGGTGACATCTGTTTCGACAGAGCCGGTTGTTCAGCGATACGCTGTTGTTACGCTTTTATGGTATAATGGAAGCAATGCGATCATCGAAAAAAAGTGGCTGCGCTCTTCAAAAGACTATGACCCAATCATCACCATTGACGAAAATGGAAAAAAACATAAGACGCAGAGAGTGATAGATCCGGAAAAAGAAATCTCTGATGGGTCGCCGATAGGGAAAGCGCTGCTTGGACAGAAATGCGGCGACAAGGTGGCAGTTGCCGATGTTGTGTATGAGATATTAAAAATTGAGCAGAAAGAGATCGCAGAAGAACCCTGACAACAAGTTTCCTTCAAAAAGAGAAAACAGACCGTAAACCATTCGGACAGAACACGTGGGAACAAATAGAGACCGATCAATAAAGTTCGGGAGGGGCTGCGCTATGAACACAAGCAATACGACAAATCGAGGTTTGGGTCCGAAATTCGATTTTCGCCCGTTTGAAGCAGCAATACATGCGCAGGATGCCGACACATTGCATGCGATCTTAACAGAAGCGATCCGGGAGCATGCGTGGCTGTACTTTCCTGTTGATAAAGATAACGGTGCGCCGATGATTACGAAGCATGCGGAAGATGTCTATGTGATTGCTTTTACTTCGATGGCACATTACAGAAAAAGAGGCGAAAACCAGAGCATTGCGGCAATGAACATTGAAAAAATGCTGAATTTTCTTTATTCTGTGGATGATGTGGACGGCATAGTCTTTAACCCGTTTACAGAAGGGTTTGGCATGAGAACAAGCTGGATCACGCCTCTGATCGCAGCAGCAAGAGAAGGCAGCTGGGGCGAAGGGATCCCGGAGAACTACGAAATGTGCGATATCGTGCAGCCGGACGAATTCCTTATGGCCGGTGTTAGCACATTTGCTGAAGAAATTCTCCCGCGAGAAGGATATGAACCCATTTTGCTGAACATAGAAGATCCGGACTTCCCGACGATCGTTGCAACGAAAGATGGCGAGCGTTTCCATTTTCTTGTTCAAGCCATCGGAGCGACTGAGCTCCCGCAAATTGATGAGGAGACCAAACAGAAAGCGCTTAAAGCCGCGCAAGAAGATGGAGCAAGGTGCATGTATGCAGCGCTCTGTTTTGCTTCACACGATAATGATAGATTTGCTTTCGGTTTGATGCTTCGGGGAGACAGATACCGCCATCGGTTTACAGGATTTCAAGAGATAAAGTGATGTAACAAAAGCGCAGAGACGGAGCGGCGAAGGGAAGCGGGCGCTTATTTGCGGACATCCCGACCACTCCCGCAAGCAAAAGAACAGAGGTGTGTTTTATGTCGAAAGCCAAGAACGGCACGGATCCGATTGATGTTGAAAACAGCATACAGGAAGAGTATGACGAAGAATACATGGACTATGTCATCCCGGATGGCGTGACGATCCTCAGGGATTACGCATTCGATTGCTGCGACAATCTGAGGAGCGTGTCTATCCCGGACAGCATCATGAATGTCGAAGAAGACGCATTCTATATCTGCCCCAACCTGGTTTACAACCAATATGACACCGGCGTGTATTTGGGAAATAGCGGCAATCCCTATCTGGTACTGATCGGAGCGAACAGATCCGCTTCTTCCTGCGTCATCTCGGATCAAACAAAAGTAATTGCGGACTCTGCGTTCAAGGAATGCAGCAGCCTGCAGAGCATCACCATTCCCGACAGCGTGAGGAGTATCGGAGCGGAGGCGTTCAAGGGATGCAGCAACTTGGCGAGCATCACGATTCCCGACAGCGTGGAGCACATCGGAAGATCGGCCTTCGAGGGAAGCCGCTTGCAATATAACGAATATGACAATGCTCTGTATTTGGGAAATAGCGACAATCCTTATCTGGTGCTGATCAAGGCGGTAAATACATCGATTGTATCTTGTGATATTTCGGACCGGACAAAAGTCATTGCAGGCGGTGCGTTTTGCTTCTGCGGCAACCTGACGAACATCGTGGTTCCGGACGGCGTAAAGGGCATCGGAGACAGGGCATTCAAGGAATGCAGCAGCCTGACGAACATCGTGATCCCGGACAGCGTGACGTGCATCGAAGACGAAACATTCTTCCTCTGCAGTAGCTTGCAGAGCGTCGTGATCCCGGATGGCGTGACGAGAATCGGATGGAGAGCGTTCCTATGCTGTGACAGCCTGACACGCGTCGCCGTTCCCGATAGTATCATATGTATCGAAAGCAGGGCGTTTTGCGGATGCAGCAGCTTGGCGAGCATCAACCTCCCCGATGGCGTAAACAAAGTCGGATGGGAGGCATTTTTCGGCTGCAGCAGTTTGAAGTATAACAAGCTTGGCAAGGCTGTGTATTTGGGCAACGACACCAATCCCTATCTGCTGCTGATCAAGGCAACAAAAACATCGACTGTTTCTGACCAAACAAAAGTAATCGCAGACGGTGCATTTTTCAGAGGCAAACTGCCTTTTGAATATCGCGAACGGATAGTGTGAAAAGCATGGCAGAAGGCGTGTTTGCCAATCGCGTCGGTATTGCCGACAGGGCAAAGGATCGGACATAAGGATATGTGTAGCGGGAATCAATTCAACGAATTGATTCCCGAATTATATTGCGGACGACCGTCCGTGCGGGGGCGGGGTCAGGAGATGCCGAAGTAGCGGGTGACGGCACGGGTGATCGCCTGCGCGATCGCGGGAAGATTTTCCTCGATCCAGACCGCGTCCTCGGGGTTGTCGTGATAGCCGAGCTCCGCGAGCACAGCGGGCGCGGCGGTGCGCCGCACCTCGCCGATCGCCGTTGTCGGCAGGGCGCGCACGAGGTCGGGCAGGGGATAGACCTTTTTCAGCTCCTCGACGAGCAGCTCCGCCATCGCCTTTCCCATCCGGCTCGTCGGGTAGTGGTAGAGGTCGATCCCGCGCGTTTCGCCCTCGTTCCCGACGCCGGAGGCGTTGGAGTGCAGAGACAGATGGAAATCGTTTTCGCCCTCGTTGGAGGCGCGGATCGCCGCCGCCGCATTCAGATTCGGATCGTTCCGCGTGACGGTGACGCCCGCGGAGCGAAGCAGCGGCTCCAGTTCGTCCGCCAGCAGATTCATCCAGTATTTTTCGTTTCCCGTGGTGACGTAGGAGTTGAAGTCCTGTGTGGACGGACTCAGAAACAGAGATGGCATATTGACCGCCTTTCCCGCTCGGAGCGGAGTTGTTTTGACGATGCAGTATATGCGCAGGAATATGAAATCATTTCTGATTTACACTGCACGGAAAATGTGGTATGATAAGCGGGTACATAAAGGGGAGCATTTTTATGCAATACATTGTTTTGGATATGGAGTGGAATCAGCCCTGGCCCGGCACGCGCGATGCGATGCAGACGCTGAAAAGTCCCATCCACGGCGAGATCATTCAGATCGGCGCGGTGCGTGTCGGCGAGGATCAGTCCGTGCAGGACGAATTCCAGGTGCTGATCCGTCCGAAATATTACAGACGGCTCAACCGCAAGATCGTCAAGCTGACCGGCATCAAGGACAGCGACCTGAAGGAGAACGGCGTGCCCTTTCCGGAGGCGGTGCGGCAGTTCCGCAAGTGGTGCGGCGAGGATATCGTCTTCCTCACATGGGGCTTTGACGACATCCGCATCCTGAAGGAAAATCTGCGCCTGTTCGAGCTTGAGACGAAGTGGACCGACCGCTGGTTCAACGCGCAGATGATCTTCAACGCGCAGACCGACGGCTCGACCACGCAAAAGGCGCTCAAGACCGCGATGGAGCTGATGAACATCGAAGCCTCACGCCCTGCACACGACGCCCTCGGCGACGCCTACCACACCGCGCTGGTGTGCAGCAGGCTTAACCTTGCGGAAGGACTTCGCAATTATGCCAAGGCTGTGGAAAAGCACGAGAACGGCTTTCAGTCCGTTATGCCGCCCGACTGTCTGGAGCGGCGCGTTCTGAAGGGCTACGCCGACCGCGCACAGGCGCTGGAAGCGATGAAGGGGCGGGAAAATCTCTGCCCGAAGTGCGGCGGACTGCTGAAGGCGCAGCGCTGGATCCCGCAGACCCAGCACCGCTATATGGCGCGTGTGTCCTGCCCGAAGTGCGGCGGCTTTCTGGTTCGCATCCGCCTGCAGACGATGGAGGACGGGACCGTCCGCGCAGGTCGTCTGGTCTACACCGGGGACAGCGAAGCTGCGAAGTCCTACGATCGGCAGACGGAAAAGCAGAGAACAAACCGCAGAAGACATACCACCCGCAGAAGAAGACCCGCGGGGGACAAGAAATAACCGCCGGGCGAACATTGCCGCGGCGGTTTTTTGAGGGAATCATGATGAAACAGTCTGATATTGACCGACTGCTCGACTGGTATGCGGCAGGT
>JAFVWG010000240.1 GCA_017501805.1 Oscillospiraceae bacterium | reverse complement strand
GAGGGAATGGTCGATGTTGCCGAGAACGATCTCCTTGACCGGGTACTTCTGCACCATTTCGGAAAGGATCTCGCGCTTGACTTCGCGCCCGTTTTCATAGGTGACATAGGCGGTGCGGCGCACGCTGCCGTTCACACCCGCAGCCAGAAGCCGCACGTCGCCGAGCGGGAGCGTGGGATCCTCATAGCAGGTCGTTCCGCAGGGGAGGACTTCGTCATAGGTGACTGTCTCGTGCGTGACACGGTAGACGTCGACCGCCATCCCGTTGTGGGTGGGCGCTTCATTGTAGTACGAGGCGTAGTCATCGCCCGAGAGCGTGATGCCGAGACCCTGCAGGATCGAGCCGACGGTCTCGCCGTAGGTGCCGACGGTGTAGGTCTTTCCGTCGCAGCGCACGGTGACGAGCTGAAGGCGTTCAACGGAGATCTCCGTTTCGCCGTTGCCGTTTGCCCGGGCGGTAAAACGGTCGTCCTTTCCGAGCTCAAGCCCCGCTTCCTGCAGGACTGTCTCGGGGTCGGTGCTGTCCGAGGAGTGAAGGATGACCTTGTAGCCGTCGCGGATCCTGTAGTTGTTCATAGCGGCGGCAGGCTGCACCATAAAGACAGTCGTGACGCTCACAATGATCGCGAGGATCAGCATACGGGCGATCCATTGCGCCGGGGTCTGCCGCGCGATGGCGGACTGAATCGCTTTCATGCAATCTTCCTTTCTGAGGTGTTTTGCGTAAGCATAAAAACGCAAAAATTACAGTTTGTAACTCGGTGCATTTTATGCACCACTGGGGGTAATTATATCCATTTTTTTCAAAAAGTCAAGTTTTTCACTCAAAACGACAAAAAAGCGGCGATATTTTTCGCGAATTATGCAATCTTTTGTTTTCTAAGACACACAAGATATATGGTGGGACGGTTACGGACGGTTACAACATATGGTGGAAAGTTACTTTTTTGTAAACTTAAGCGATTTTGTCGCCTCCACTTGACAAAAGCGGGCGTTCGGTGGTATATTTTTTGGGTAAAAGCGACGACGAAGAACGTTTTCTCCGGGGCGCGGCACAGAGAGGGATGCACTTGCTGAGAGCATCCTGCCGACGAGGTGAAAAGGACCCCTTCCGAGCTTCCCGAAGAGTCAGTTATTCGGGGCGGGCTCCTCCCGTTACAGAGGCCGAAAGCGGCAGCGCACGCTGCAAGCAGGGTGGAACCGTGGAATGTGATCGCACATCCCACCCCTGACATACATCAGGGGTGGGATTTTTTTTCGCCCCGAATCTACAACAGGAGGCAGATACGATGTCCGAAGAAAACAAGTATACATTTGAAAATGCGGAATACCGCAAAACCTACTGGCACAGCTGCTCGCACGTGATGGCGCAGGCGGTCAAGCGCCTGTACCCCGAGACGAAGCTTGCCATCGGTCCGGCGATCGAAGAGGGTTTCTACTACGACTTCGATTCTCCGACCCCCTTCACGCAGGAAAACCTCGACGCCATTGAGGCGGAGATGAAGAAGATCTGCAAGGAAAACCTCAAAATCGAGCGCTCTGAGCTTCCCCGCGAGGAAGCGATCCGCCTGATGGAAGAGAAGAACGAGCCGTACAAGGTCGAGCTGATTCGGGATCTGCCCGAGGATGCCGTGATCTCCTTCTACACGCAGGGCGAATTCACGGATCTTTGCGCAGGTCCGCATCTGGACTTCACCGGACGCATCAAGGGCAATGCGATCAAGCTGACGCAGTGCTGCGGCGCTTACTGGCGCGGAGACAGCAGCCGCAAGATGCTCCAGCGCATCTATGCCGTCGCCTTCCCGAAGAAGGACGAGCTGGACGCCTATCTCGAAAAGCAGGCGGAGGCTCTGCGCCGCGACCACAATAAGCTCGGCCGCGAGCTGGAGTACTTCACGACGGTCGATTCGATCGGACAGGGACTGCCGATCCTGCTGCCGAAGGGCGCGAAGACCATTCAGGTCCTGCAGCGCTGGGTCGAGGACGAAGAAGCCAAGCGCGGCTATCTGCTGACCAAGACGCCGCTGATGGCGAAGCGCGACCTCTACCGCATCTCCGGTCACTGGGATCACTACCGCGACGGTATGTTCATCCTCGGCGATCCCGATGATGAAGAAAAAGAATGCTTTGCGCTGCGTCCGATGACCTGCCCGTTCCAGTATCAGGTCTATCTCAACCGCGCGCGCAGCTACCGCGATCTGCCGATGCGCCTCGGCGAGACCTCCACGCTCTTCCGCAACGAAGACTCCGGCGAAATGCACGGACTGATCCGCGTCCGCCAGTTCACGATCTCCGAGGGACACCTCGTCCTCCGTCCCGATCAGCTCGAGGAAGAGTTCAAGGGCTGCCTCGACCTCGCCAAGTATGTTCTGGACACGGTCGGTATGCTCGACAACTGCACCTTCCGCTTCTCGCAGTGGGATCCCGCCAACCCCAACAATAAATATGAAGGCACCGCCGAACAGTGGAACGAAGCACAGGCGGTTATGGCGAAGATCCTCGACGACCTCGGTGTGAACTATGAGATCGGTATCGACGAGGCCGCCTTCTACGGCCCGAAGCTGGACATCCAGTATCACAACGTCTTCGGCAAGGAAGATACCATCGTCACGATCCAGATCGATATGCTGCTCGCGGCGAAGTTCGGTATGTACTACACCGACGAGAACGGCGAAAAGGCTCTGCCGTATATCATCCACCGCACGTCTCTCGGCTGCTACGAGCGTACGCTTGCATATCTGATCGAGACCTACGCCGGCGCTCTGCCGACGTGGATGGCGCCCGAGCAGGTCCGCTTCCTGCCCGTCACCGACCGCGCCTGCGACTACTGCGCCGACGCCGCGAAGAAGCTCTCGGCACAGGGCTTCCGGGTCGAGGTCGACTACCGCAACGAGAAGATCGGCAAGAAGATCCGTGATGCGCAGATCGAAAAGGTCCCGTATATGGTCGTTGTCGGCGACCGCGATATGGAGGCCGGTACGGTCTCGCCGCGCCACCGTGCGGACGGCGATCTCGGCGCGATGACGCTCGACGCCTTTGCCGAGCTCCTGCACGAGGTCGTGGACCGGAAGCAGAAAAAGTAATGCATTAAGGAAATGTCGAACAGCGCCCGAAGGCATCCGCCTTCGGGCGCTGTGTTTGATGCAACATATAAATATTTGTCAAAATCTGTCGGACAGGAGCGGATGAAAGGTTTACTTTCGACAACGGTTGCGTTACAATGTACGGAGAAAACAGATGGGAGGGAGCAGCATGGAGAAGCGATGGGATGAATCGCTCGAAGAGCTGATTGACGATACAAAATCGTTTTTGAATGAAACAAAGCAAGAAGAGGAGCTTCCGCAGGAGCTTGTGCAGAAGCAGGAGGAGACACCGCGACCGCGCAGAAGACGCAAAAAGAAGAAAAAGAAGAAATTTATCTGGATCGTTCTGCTGCTTCTGATCGCTGCATTTGCAATTTGGTTCTTCTCTGCCGGTCAGCCGACGGGCGGCGAAATGCGCCTTGACGAGGAGACCTGCGCGGAGCGGAAAGCGGGAACCTGTTCCGTGCTGCTCGCAGGTACGGATGAGGGCGGTATGCGTACGGACACGATGCTTTTGCTGCATCTTGACGCGTCTGCGCGCAAAGCGTCGCTGATCTCCCTGCCGCGTGATACCTATGTCCACGGAAACTACGGCGCTGCAAAGCTCAACTCCGCGCTCGGCGCGGGCGGCGGCGGGGAAGAGGGGATGCAGGAGCTGCTGCGGCAGGTGACCGACCTCATCGGCTACCGACCGGACGGCTATGCGCTGATCGACCTGGACGGCTTTGTGGATATGATCGACCTGCTCGGCGGGATCAAATTCGATG
>JAFVWG010000032.1 GCA_017501805.1 Oscillospiraceae bacterium | reverse complement strand
GTATGTTGTATAATGAAAAAAGAGGAGAGGGGGAACACTCCATGAAAAAAGTGTCATTTGCTGTGATGGGCGTCGGCAACCGCGGCACGCGTTACGCCGTAATGCAGCAGAAATATCCGGAGGAGATGGAGGTTGTAGCGATTGCGGACAACCGCCCCGTCCGTCTGGAATCGCTCAACAAGGTGCTGCGGCTTCCTGCCGAACGCCTGTTTTTGAGCGGCGAGGAGATGCTTGCGCAGCCGAAGCTTGCCGATGTGATGGTGATCGCCACGCAGGATAAGCAGCACCGTGAGCACGCAGTTGCCGCGCTGGAAAAAGGGTACGATCTGCTTTTGGAAAAGCCGATCGCCGTGACCGCGGAAGACTGCAAGGCCATCGCCGAGACGGCGCACAGGTGCGGCAGAAGGATCATTGTATGCCACGTGCTGCGCTACACTGTGTTCTATCAGCAAATCAAGAAGCTCATCGATGACGGCGTGATCGGCAAGGTGGAGTCCATTGAGGCGGCGGAGCAGGTCGGATACTACCATTATGCACACAGTTACGTTCGCGGAAACTGGCACAACAGCGTGGAGTCCAGCCCGATGATCCTCGCCAAATCCTGCCACGATTTGGATCTCTTTCTGTGGCTGACGGGGCGCAAATGTAAGAAAGTCACGTCCTTCGGCTCGCAGTCCTATTTCAACAAGGAGCACTGTCCACCAAATGCGCCGCCGCGCTGCACCGATGGATGCCCGGTGGAGGACTGCCCGTATCACGCGCAGAAGTTCTACTACTCCCGTATCCCCGGATGGCCTGCGAATGTGCTGCATCCGGAGCCGACAGAGGAAAATATCCTTGAGATTTTGAAAAACACGGATTACGGACGCTGCGTATTCCAAATGCCCGACAACGATGTGGTGGATCACGAGGTGACGAACCTCCTGATGGACGACGGCACGACCGTGACATTTACAATGACAGGTTTTTCGAATCAGCAGACGCGCACAATCCACGTATTCGGCTCGAAGGGCGATGTGGTCGGCGATTTCAAGGCACGCACTTTGAGCATCCGTGTGTTTGGCAAGGAGGAGGAGACGATTGACCTCTCGCCGCTCTATGATGACTTCACGGGGCACGGCGGCGGCGATGGACGCATGATAAAAGACGTGATCCGCTTCTACCGCGGTGACGATTTCGACACGAGCGCCATCACTATGATCGATCGTTCGACGGAGAGCCACTATCTCGCGTTTGCGGCGGAGCACTCCCGTATCCATGACGGTGTCTGCATCGATATGGACGAATTCATGAAAACAATTTGACTGCATACAAAAAGAGCTGCCCGGAGGCAGCTCTTTTTTGTTTTATAATCAGATTTTGATCCAGCCGAAGGCTTCCGCAAGGGAGCTTATAAGGATCACGCCCAGCAGCACGAGCGCAAAATAGCGGATCATGACTCGCCAAAGCTTGCGGCGGCGGAATTTGGAAGAGACGGTGATCTCCTCTTCGATCTTATCCTGACCGATGACGAACAGGATCAGCAGGCAGGTCGCCGCCGCTGCCAGAGGCATCATCACGGAATTGGTGAGGAAGTCGAAGAAGGAGAGCAGGTCCATACCCAGCGGCGTGACGCCGGACAGCAGATTGAAGCCGAGGCAGGAGAGCGTGCCGAGAACAGCCAGAATGCCGCTCATCAGCAGAGCGGAGCGGGTGCGGGACCAGCCGAGCTCTTCCTCGAACGTGGCGACCGCGCTTTCCGCCAGCGAAACGGAGCTGGTCAGCGCCGCGAACAGCACCAGAAGGAAGAACAGCACGCCGATCCAGTCGCCGCCCATGGAGGCGAAGACCTTCGGCAGGGTCTCAAACATCAGAGACGGTCCTTTGCTCAGCGCGGAGGGATCTCCGCCGGAGAAGGCAAAGACCGCGGGGATGACCATCAGCCCCGCCATAATGGCAATCAAGGTGTCGAAGAGCTCCACCTGCACGGTCGTGCTCTCAATGTCCACATCGCGCCCGGTGTAGGAGCCGAAGGTGATGAGGATGCCCATCGCGATGGACAGGGAATAGAACATCTGTCCCAGGGCGGCAACGACCGTCATCAGGGAGAAGTTGTCAAAGTCGGGAACGAGGAGATAGCGCACGCCTTCCATAGCGCCCGGGCGGGTGATGGAAAAGACGGCGATCACGATGCTCAGGACAACGAGGATGGGCATCATGATTTTGGAAACGCGCTCAACGCCGTTGCGCACGCCGCCGAAAATGACCAGCATCGTCATCAGCCCGAAGATCAGGAAACAGAGCTCCAGACGCAAGGGGCCTGCGAGGAAGCTGCCGAAATACGCACCGTCCGCCATCGCGGCGCCGTTGCCCTGCAGATAGCCGAGCAGATAGTGCACGACCCAGCCGCCGATCACGCTGTAATAGGGGACGATCAGCATCGGGATGATCGCGTTGAGCCAGCCGCCCGCGCGGACGGTCTTCTTTTTGCTGCAGGCAGCGAACGCGCCCACGGGGCTTTTCCCGGTCAGGCGTCCGAGCGCGGTCTCCGACATGATCATCGTGTAGCCGAAGGTCGCCGCGAGGAGAATATAGACCAGCAGGAATGCACCGCCGCCGTATTTTGCCGCAAGATAGGGGAACCGCCAGATGTTTCCGAGACCGACCGCGGAGCCGACCGTCGCCAGAACGTATCCCAGCTTCCCGGAAAAGCGCTGCGTATGTTTCATAGTGTACACGCCCTTTCTGTTTCTGCCGCTAATGGTAGCATAATTTGGGGATAAAAGCAAGGAAACGCAGCTCTTGCTGCGGTCGGATGAAAATAGTTCTTGCGTTTTTGGGAAACGGGTGTATAATAGCGGTGAAAATAAATACAGGGGAGCTTGTGACAGCAGGCTGAGAGGAAGTAAACGAACTTCGACCCTATAACCTGATGCGGATAATGCCGCCGTAGGAAGTCATACACGGAGATTTTTTACAGGAGGCATCCGAACGGGAGCCTCCTGTTTTTGTTTTCAACCGAACGCTGGGGAGTCTGAATTGACAGGCTGAGAGGCAGGTGATCCTGCGACCCAATAACCTGATCCGGATCATGCCGGCGTAGGGAGCATCGAGCGCGGAACACGCGCGCGTTTCATTGCCTTCGCCGGGATACTTCGGTGGAGGCAATTCATTTTTGGAGGGAAACAGTATGAAAGCAAGTATCGCAATCCAGGTCCTTCCCGCGGTTTCCGATCGCGGGGAACTGATCCGCATCGTCGATGAGGTCATTGCCTATATCAAAAGCAGCGGCCTGCACTGTCATGTGGGTCCGTTTGAAACGACGGTCGAAGGGGAGAGCTACGACGAATTGATGGACATCGTGAAAGAGTGTCAGCACGTTGCGATCAGAGCAGGTGCGGAAAAGGTTTCTGCCTATATCAAGGTGGTTTATCAGCCGCAGGGCGAGCTTCTGACCATCGACGGAAAGATCGCAAAACATGCTGAGGCGTAATCTGCCGTCGGTCACCGCGGTTGCCGCGTTTTTGCTGCTGTGGCAGGGGATCTGCGCGATCGGACTGCTTCCGCCGTATATGCTTCCGTCTCCTGTGGAGGTGCTGCGGGCGTTTGTGAGCGAACTTCCGCTTCTGTGGGAGAATTCCCTGATCACACTGCAAGAGGCTTTTATCGGTTTGCTGCTTGGCGTGAGCGTGGGGTTTGCGGCGGCAGTGCTGATGGATGCCTTTGATGTTCTCTACAAGGCGTTCTATCCGCTGCTGATCATCACGCAGACGATCCCGTCGGTCGCCGTTGCCCCGCTGTTGGTGCTGTGGTTTGGTTATGAGATGACGCCGAAGATCATCCTGATCGTTATTTCCACCTTTTTTCCCGTGACGGTGGGACTTCTGGACGGGTTTCGCAGCGCGAATCAGGATGCGATCGGGCTTTTGCGGGCGATGGGCGCAAACCGTTTGCAGATTTTTCGCTACATCAAATTTCCGTCGGCGCTTCCGCAGCTCTTTTCCGGATTGCGGATCGCCGCGGCGTACAGCGTGGTCGGGGCGGTGATCAGTGAGTGGCTCGGCGGCTTCGGCGGGCTGGGAGTCTATATGACCCGCGTGAAAAAGGCGTTTGCCTTTGACAAAATGTTTGCGGTGATCTTCCTGATCTCCGCCATCTCGCTGGCGCTGATGGCTCTGGTGGAGTTTGCAGAGAAAAAATGTATGCCATATCGAAACTTTGATAAAAAATAGGAGGAATATGTATGAAAAAGTTGATTGTTTTACTGTTGGTGTTTGCGCTTGTCTTCGGCGCGGTGGGCTGCGGGGCACATGTTGAACAAACCGAAGCCGAGAAAGTGACGGTCGTTCTGGACTGGACGCCGAACACGAACCACACGGGTATCTTTGTGGCACAGGCAAAAGGGTATTTTGAAGAAGCGGGACTGGCTGTGGAGGTCGTTCAGCCGCCCGAAGACGGCGCCGTTACATTGGTTGCGTCCGGCAAGGCGCAGTTTGGCGTGTCCTTCCAGGATTCGCTTGCTCCCGCATTTGTCGGAGAGAACGCGATGCCGGTCACAGCAGTCGCTGCGGTGATCCAGCACAACACCTCCGGCATCGTTTCACGCGCAGGCGAGGGAATGGACACGCCCAAGGGACTGGAGGGCAAGAAGTACGCGACCTGGGATCTGGATGTGGAAAAGGAGACCATCCGCGATGTTATGACGGCAGACGGAGGCGATTTCGATCAGGTGGAGCTCATTCCCTCTACCGTGACCGACGAGGTATCCGCACTGCAGAGCGGATCTGTCGATGCGATCTGGATCTTCTACGGCTGGGCAGGAGTTGCCTGCGAGGTGGCGGGACTGGAAACAGACTATTTTGAATTTGCGGACATTGATCCCGTGTTTGACTACTACACCCCGGTGATCATCGGAGGCAACGCGTGGATGGAGGAACACCCCGAAGCCGCCAAGGCATTTGTGGCGGCGCTTTCCAAGGGCTATACCTACGCTGCCGAGCACCCGGAGGAGGCTGCGGACATCCTGATGGAGGCGGCTCCCGAGCTGAAGGCAAACCGGGAACTCGTATATGCCAGTCAGAAATACCTGGCGGCGGAATACATTGCCGATGCCAAGCGCTGGGGCGAGTTTGACCCCGAACGCTGGGCGGCGTTCTTCAACTGGCTGAATGAGAAGGAGCTGCTCGAAGAACGGATCGATCCCGATCACGGCTACACAAACGCGTATCTTCCGGAATGATATGACAAAGCTGGAAGTCAAAGGCATCTGCAAAAGCTTTGACGGGAAATCCGTTTTGCAGGATGTGTCCATCGTGCTGAAAGAGGGCGAACTGGTGAGCCTGCTCGGCGTCAGCGGCGGAGGAAAAACCACACTGTTTCATATCATATCGGGGCTTTTGCAGCCGGATCGGGGCAGTGTTTGGCTGGACGGGGAGGACATCACAAACAAGCCCGGACATATCAGCTATATGCTGCAGAAGGATCTGCTGCTGCCGTATCGGACGATCGAGGACAATGTGACCCTCCCGCTGCTGCTGAAGGGCGTGAAGAAACGGGAGGCACGCCGCCGTGCAGAGCCGATGTTTGAACGCTTTGGATTGGAAGGAACGCAAAAACGGTATCCGGCGCAGCTGTCCGGCGGGATGCGGCAGCGCGCGGCACTCCTGCGCACCTATATGTTTTCGCAGGACGTGGCGCTTTTGGATGAGCCGTTTTCCGCGCTTGATACGCTGACAAAAAGCTCCATACACAAATGGTATCTGGATGTGATGGAACAGATCCGGCTGTCAACGCTGTTCATCACACACGATATCGACGAGGCGATCCTGCTGTCGGACCGGATCTATCTGCTGTCCGGCGCACCCGGAAAAATCGCGGGGGAGATCGTCATTCGGGAGAAAAAACCACGCAGTGAAGATTTTGCACTGACCCCTGAATTTCTGGAGTACAAGCGAAAGATCCTGCGCCTGATTCACAGCGAAGCATGACAAAAAGTCCGCCCGATCTCCCTGCGGGGATCGGGCGGACCGTTTTTCAGTTGTGCTTTTTTCTGCGGTAGGCGGCAAAATACGCAATCGCGCAGACCGGGAGCGCGGCGATGAGATCCAGGACGGAATGCTGCTTCAAAAACACGGTCGAGAGAAAGGTCAAAACGGAAAAGACGGTGAGCAGGGTCAGCGGCAGGGGAGCGCGGAGCTTTTTGGAACGGAGCGCCGCCAAAAAGATGGCGGCGGAGCCGATGGCGTGCTCGGAGGGGAAGACGTTGGTGTTGGTGTCCGAGACGTGGAGGATTTTTACAAGGTCGGTGAGAAGATTCTCTCTCGGGTAAACTTCGGGACGCAGATTCTGACAGCTCGGATAGAGTAAATACACGCAGGTGGAGATCGACATGGAGACGAGAAGGAATTTGCTGTATCGTCTGAAGCCTTCCAAATCGTAAAAAAGCAGATACAGACAAAGCAGCACCATACAGACCATCCAGAGCATATAGGGAATGATGAACCACTCCGAAAAGGGGATCGCGTCGTCGAGCGGACAGTAGATCGGATGGCAGCGCTCCGCGGGATTCATATGCTCGATCACCGGATAGCGGAGCCAGTACAGCGGCCAGAAGAGCAGCCACCAAAGGTGTCGGAACCGTGGCTCGTTGATGCGGCGAAGCCGGAATCCGCGATAGCTGACCGACGGCGCGAAGCGGGGCGAGACGGTCGGAGAATTTGTGTGTTTGCTGTGCATAGGCAACCTCTTTTTTTGATCGGATCGGAGAGCAGTATAGCGTTTCTGCCTCAACCGTAACTCAAATACAGTTCAACAATCCTTGAAACACAGTTGAAGATGGGTTGAGGTGGCGGCTTTACGCTGAATGCATAGAATGGAAAATCCGCGCAGAATCTGCTAAAATGGTTTGCGGATATGATACGCAGGAGGGGATCCTATGCTGAAAATTCTGATCGCCGAAGATGACCGCGAGCTGCGGCAGCTCTTTACCCACGTGCTCATCAAACACGGATATATCGTGACCGGCGTCTCCAACGGACAGGAAGCGCTGAACGCGCTGGATAACGACTATTACGATCTCATTATTTCCGATATTATGATGCCGGTGATGGACGGGTATGAGCTCGTGCATCAGCTGCGGGAAGCGAAGATCTACACCCCCGTTTTGATGGTCACCGCCAAGGATGCCTTCGACGATATGCGGATGGGCTTTCAGACCGGTGTGGATGACTATATGGTCAAGCCCATCAATGTCAACGAAATGGTGCTTCGCGTGGGCGCTCTGCTCCGACGCGCGCAGATGATCAACGACCGCAGGCAGGTGATCGGCGAAACGACCCTGGAATGCGATTCTCTGACCGTCAGAAGAAACGGAGAATCCTCCGTCCTTCCGCAGAAGGAGTTTATGCTGCTGTATAAAATGGCGGCCTATCCCGGGAGGATCTTTACCCGCCAGCAGCTGATGGACGAGATCTGGGGCTATGACTCCGCGAGCGATACCCACACCGTGGATGTGCATATCGGCAGACTGCGGGAGCGCTTCCGTGACAATCCCGATTTCAAGATCGTCACGATGCGCGGGGTGGGCTACAAGGTGGTGAAGCCGTGAACGTCCGGGAGCACTATGACGAAGTCCGCAGGAAACGCCGCAACCGCTTCAGCCTCCGCACCAGATTGACTGTTTTTGTGACGCTGGAGATGCTCCTGTGCGTGTTTTTTGCATACGGGATCGATATCCTGTTCGCAACGACGATCTCCCTGCGGTGGAAGGTACCGCTTGTCTTTGAGCTCATCGGCTCCTGTCTGCTTGTCGGCGTCCTTGCTACAAGCAGGCTGTCCAAGTACTTTTTCTCTCCCATAAAAAAACTGCGCAAAGCGATGGACCGGGTCGCGAACGGTGACTTTTCCGTGCGGCTGGAGGATCGTTCCAGCTCTCTGGAGATCATGGAGGTTTACACCGGCTTCAATCTGATGGTGAGTGAGCTGAACGCCACGGAGATCCTGCAGACGGATTTTGTCTCCAACGTTTCCCACGAGTTCAAGACCCCGATCAATGCGATCGAGGGCTACTCCACGCTCCTGCAGGGCGAGGACAACCTGAGCGAGGAACAGCGGGAATACGTGGAAAAGATCCTGTTCAATACGGCGCGGCTGTCTTCTCTGGTGGGAAGCATTCTGCTGCTGTCCAAGCTGGAGAACAAGCAGATCCCCACCAACCGCAGCCTCTACCGGCTCGATGAGCAGATCCGACAGTCCATTGTTGATCTGGAATCCGCGTGGGAGCCGAAGGACATTCAGTTCGATGTGGAGCTGGAGCGGGTCGAGTATCTGGGAAATGAAGCGATGGTGCGCCACGTGTGGGACAATCTGATCGGCAACGCGGTCAAGTTCAGCCCCGAAGGGGGGCTTGTGCGGATGACGCTGACCAAAAAGCAGAATCAAATCATCTTTACCGTGGAGGACTCCGGACCGGGACTGAGCCCGGAGGCGGAGAAGCATATTTTCGACAAATTCTATCAGGCAGACAGCTCCCACAAGCAGGAGGGGAACGGTCTGGGACTGGCTCTGGTCAAGCGCGTGCTTGCCATTGAGCAGGGTGAGGTCCGCGCAGAGAACCGTCCCGAAGGCGGCTGCCGCTTTACCGTAACGCTTTTTGAAAAGTGAAGGATCGTATTTGGTGATGTCCAATACGGACATCACCTTTTTTGCTGCCGCAGACGGGAGAGATCGTTTGTTCAACAACTCTTGAATGATAATTGAACTTGAGTTGCGGATCCGATCATATAGTTGTCCCATGAAAACAAGGAGATTGACGAAAAATGGAGCATTCGGGAAATTGCTGTAAAAACAAGATCCTGACCATTCCCAACGTGCTGTCCTTCTTCAGACTGGGCTTGATCCCGCTGATCGTTTGGCAATATGTGTGGGAGAAGAATTTTACGCTCTCGCTTTGCCTGTTGGCGCTGTCCGGGCTGACGGATATTGCGGACGGGATCATTGCAAGAAAGTTCGATATGGTCAGCGACTTTGGGAAAATTTTTGATCCGGTGGCGGATAAGCTTACCCAGGCTGCGGTGATGGTTTGCCTCGTGACGCGCTTTCCCGCGATGCTGCTGCCGCTGCTTTTGCTGATCGTCAAGGAAAGCTTTGCCGCCATTACGGGGCTGATGATCGTACGCAGAGGCGTTGTGCTCGGAGCGGACTGGCACGGAAAGGTCACAACGGTCCTGCTGTACGGCACGATGCTGCTCCATCTGGCGTGGGTCGATATCCCTATGGCCGTTTCACACAGCCTGATCGGCGGCTGTGCCGCAATGCTTATCCTCTCCGGCGTGCTTTACGGCATCCGAAATCTCAAAGTCCTTGCACAGAGGAGGGAGCCGGTGTGAAGCTTTTGCGCTGCGCGGTCTATCTTTCCGGCACAGGACTCATCGGCTTCCTGGCGGGACGGATCATTCCGAAAAGGTGGCTTCGCCCGGAGCAGAGGTTATTCCGCCCGTTCGGCTTCGAAAAGAACGGAAAGATCTATGAAAAAATCGGAATTCGGCATTGGCAGAACAAGCTGCCCGATATGAGCAGGATTTTGCCCTTTATGATGCCGCCGAAAAAGCTGACACGGGATCCTGCGGCGCAGCTGCCCGATATGATCCGGGAAACGTGCATTGCGGAGCTGGTGCATCTGGCGCTCTGCTTCAGCGGTCTGTACTGCCTGAAGCTCTGGCCGGGAGCGGGCGGGATCGCGGTCGTGCTCATCTATATCCTGCTTTTGAATCTTCCGTTCATTCTGATCCAGCGGTACAACCGCCCGCGATGCCTGCAGCTTCTGCGGCGATATTCCGAAAAGGAGAAGGTATGCGTACACTGATCTTGACCTGCAACACAGGCGGCGGACACAACTCCTGCTCCAAAGCCATACAGGAGATCTTTCATGCAAACGGCGCGCAGTGTGATATCACCGACGCCATACAGTTTGTTTCAGGCAAGCTCTCCCGCTTTATGTCCTGGGGGCACACCACGATGTACCGCTATGTGCCGGAGCTGTTCCGATGGGGCTACGGTCTGGCGGAGAAGCACAGCGGACGGATGCAGGAGGATGCGGCGGTCTATAAGCTGCTTTCCGCCGGTGCGGAGCAGCTGCGCGGCTATATTTGCAGCGGCGGCTATGATACCGTGATCTGCACGCATGTTTTTTCCGCCATTCTGCTTGCGCAGATGCTGCGGGAGCATCCGGCGGAGCTGAAGACCGCCTTTGTCGCGACCGATTACACCTGCAGTCCCGGAGCGGCAGTCCGATATCTGGATCGGTACTTCATCCCGCACGGAACGCTGCTTGCCGAATTTGAGGCACAGGGTATCCCGACAGACAAGATCGCGGTCAGCGGCATCCCGGTCGCTCCGTCTTTTTACAGCCGGCAGGAAAGAGAAGCGGCGAAACAGGCGGTCGGCGTGTCCGCGGAGCACAGCCATCTTCTGATGATGTGCGGAAGTATGTGCTGCGGCCCTCTGGAGGAGCTGACGGAGCTGCTCGGGCAGAGGATGGACGGAACGATGGAGCTGACCATCGTATGCGGCACCAATGAAAAGCTGCGGCGTTCTCTGGAAAAACTGACTGCGGGTAAGCCGAGTATTCATATCTGCGGATTTGTTTCCAATATGGATGCGCTGATGGACAGCGCCGAGCTTTGCCTGACCAAGCCCGGAGGGCTCAGCACGACGGAGGCGGCGGCAAAGAGACTTCCTATGGTCCTGATCGACGCGGTGGCGGGCTGTGAGGAACACAACCTGAACTTCTTCGTCGGCTGCGGCGGTGCGGTGACTGCCGATGACACGGCAGCGTTGGCGGAGCTTTGCATCGATCTGCTGCGGGATCCGAAGCAGCTTGCCGCTATGTCCGAAAAGCTTGCGGGGGTCACGGAGCGACCCGCCGCAGAAGTGATCTTCGAGACGCTTCGGGATCTGCCGGAAGGCTGAGAAAGCGGTGCGCCGTGCGGCGCACTGCCCCCCGTTTTCCGCATAAGATACGGCAAAAGAAGATGGGATCACCGAAAAAAATACAGGAACGGGAAAGGTATCCACTTGCATTTATCCGAGGGATCGTCTATAATGACGCTGAGAAAGGAGCGTGTTTTGAGAGATGGAATCCGGTGACAGTTGGCCCGGGCCTTGCCGAAACGATGCGATTTTATTCAAATACAGATGCTGACACGACCTGTGCGGAAAGATTTCCGCTTGGGCTGTGTTTTTTTACGTTTTTTGAAGAAATTACGATCGATAGAGAAAGGTTAAAGCAATGCTAGGGTTATTGATTTTACAGCTGGTGCTGATCGCACTCAATGCCATCTTCGCCTGCGCGGAATTGGCTGTTCTTTCCATAAACGAAACAAAACTGGAGCGGATGGCGGATCAGGGAGACAGACGCGCCAAACGCCTCTTTAAGCTGACGCGGGAGCCTGCGAAGTTCCTTGCGACCATTCAGGTCGCGATCACCTTGTCGGGCTTTCTCGGCTCCGCATTCGCGGCGGACGGCTTTTCCGAGCCTCTGGTGGAATGGCTGCTGAGCCTCGGCGTGAAGATGCCGCGAGGCACGCTGGACTCCATCGTTGTTGTTGTTATCACGCTGATCCTGTCATACTTTACGCTGGTGTTCGGCGAGCTTGTGCCCAAACGGCTGGCGATGCGGAAGTCGGAAACCCTCGGACTGGCAATTTCCGGACTGCTGAGCGGGATCTCTGTCGTGTTCAAGCCGATCGTGTGGTTTTTGTCCGTGTCGACCAATGCGATCCTCCGCCTGCTCGGGATCGATCCCAACGAGGTGGATGAGCAGGTCAATGAGGAAGAGATCCTGATGATGGTGGACGCCGGCAGCGAAAACGGCGCCATCGACGAGCACGAACGGGAGTTTATCCAGAATGTCTTTGCGTTCGACGATCTGACCGCAGGGGAAATCGCCGTCCATCGCACCGAGGTTTCCATCCTCTGGACGGAGGACAGCATGGACGAGTGGGCGGAGACCATCCATGACAGCCGCCACACGCTCTATCCCGTCTGTCGGGATTCTGCCGACGACGTCATCGGCGTCCTCAATGCGAAGGACTATTTCCGACTGGACGACAAGAGCCGTGAAAATGTGATGAACAACGCCGTGAAGCCGCCCTATTTTGTTCCGGAGACCATCAAGGCGGACGTGCTCTTCCGCAATATGAAGAGAAGCCGCAATTACCTTGCAAGCGTTCTCGACGAGTACGGCGGTATGGTGGGCATCGTGACGATGAACGACCTGATCGAACGGCTCGTGGGCGACCTCGGCGAGGAATCGGCGGAGGTGGAAGCCGCTGAGCCGCACGTGGAGCAGATGAACGAGAACACCTGGGCGGTCATCGGCAATGTGGAGCTGCGCGACATCGAACAGGCGCTCGGCGTTGACATCGGTCTGGAAGAGGTCGACACCTTCACCGGGCTTGTGTTCGGCGAGCTGGATATGATTCCCGAGGACGGAGATCAGGACATCGAGCTGGTCTTCAAGGGTCTGTATATCCACATCACCAAGGTGGAGGATCATCAGATCGCGTATGCGACCATCACGAAACCGGAGCCTGCCGAGGAAGATACATAAAAAGACCGCTGCGGATCGCAGAAAAATAACAGGAGGGATTCATAATGATCAAGGGAAGAAAACTGGATCACATTGGGCTGGCCGTTACCGATCTGGAGGCCAGCAAGGCGTGGTATTGCGATGTTCTTGGCTTTGAAGTGATCGGACATTTCTTTGCGGACGGCACACCGGCGTATTTTCTGAAGAACGGCGACACCGTCTATGAGATGTACGAAGAGCCCATCGACGAAGCCGTGCAGGGCAAGATCGACCACATTTCGTTTGTGTCCGAGGACATCGAGGCGGATTATGCCTACTGCAAGGAGCAGGGCTATACCATCTGCACGGACGGGATCGAGGGCATCCCCACGTTCTGGGAAAAGGGCTGCCGCTACTTCAAGCTGCTGAGCCCCACCGGCGAGCAGGTGGAGTTCTGCCAGATCCTGTAATCGTCTGCCATAATAGAAACTGCCGCGCCGTTTCGGCGCGGCAGTTTTTTAGTGCAAGATTATTAGACTAAATTATCCCGCAGCAATGTAACACTAGATTGGTGAGCAGGAAAGAGACTAAAATGGCAACAATTTCTTTTATAATCCTTGCAGACTTATTATCCTCTGTGGCCACGAGGCGAATATATGCTTCATTAAAAATATCAAAAATTAAAAAATATACTAGAACGGCAGAAATCAAGTCAAGGAGGAATGAACCCAAAGAGGTTGCTCTTTTTAGAGCATACACAAAAACAAAGGGGGTTAATGCAAACATTGACGCCCGAGTGTTTAGCTTATTTGCATTTTTTTGTTTTTCCTCGTTTTCTGTGCAAATGCTGCGATACCAATCATTTATAACTTTTCTCTGCTTGCCATCGAGGCAACTCCATGCGGCAGGGTCTTTCCATCTTTCGTTGGCGTTATCTGGCGTGTTTTTAAGCATTATAAAAGTCTCCTCTCGCATAGCTTGCGTTAGTTATAATATTATTTTAGCACAATTTTGATTTCGAGTAAATAAAGTTAAAATGCTCTATCTTTATACGGGTGAATATGTACAAACGAAATAAATAATGGCAACATAAACCAATAATTGTTTTTTCTCTTCGCGCGCGGCAACCGCAAAAGATGCCGAAAAAGCCGCACGTCGCAAAGAAAAAGCAGCTGCTCCGAAGGGAGCAGCTGCATAGATGCAAAGTTTAGCGCTTGGAGTTTTAACAACGCCGTTTGATATCGTGAATATCGTGGAAATACGTGTGATATCGTAGCTTTATCGTGTGATTTCGTGCGATATCGTGAATATCGTGAGTATCGTTTGATAAAGTGTTGCACCAAATTTGCACCAAGATTAACACCCAATCTGTTCGACAAATTGGAATTTGGCGAATTGTTTATAGCTTTTTCTTGAAACAGATTATACGATTTGCTTCATCAAAGCCCATTGCCATATGGAATTTTAAACTAGCAATGTTATCTAACTCACAATCACTGGCAAACTCACTGCACCCAATTTCTTTTGCCCACATTTCACAAGCGCAAAGGAGTTCTTTTGCATATCCGTTCTTTCGATATTCATCTTTCACGAAAATGCCTTCCAAGTAACCTACAGGGGAACTTTCTGTGCCTTCAATATAATCTGTCCTCAAACCGCATTGTGCGAATCCAACGGGGATTTCATTGAAATATTTGATGAAGAATGCAGATTGTTCGTCATTCAGCGTTTCCGAAAACTCTGTTTCTAATTCAGCGACGGTATGACTATCCCACATTTGAACAGCCATTTCTGCCAAAACACCTCTATCACCATTTGTCGCTTTTCTAATCATTAGAACACCTCGTTAAAAATAGGTTCGTTGTGCTGGCGCGGGAGCGCCCAAGGCTCCCCTTGTCAGGGGAGCTGTCATGCGAACAGCATGACTGAGGGGTAGTATTCTCTCCCTCCGTCAAAAATCAAAGATTTTTGCCACCTCCCTCATCAGAGGGAGGCTTTGGTGCTGTGCAAACTCTTAGGCAAATTCAAGTTTATCTAATTGATATTATTTTATATCACAATAATGTGAATAAATAAAGAGAACGACACGAAAATTGCTTTTCGTGCCGTTTGGGTAAAAAACAAAAAGCTCTGCGTGATGCAGAGCTTTTTGCTGAAAATAATCCCGAATGGGTAATTATCTCTTGGAGAACTGGGGAGCGCGACGTGCGGCTTTGAGACCGTACTTCTTACGCTCTTTCATTCTCGGGTCGCGGGTCAGGAAACCGGCGGCCTTGAGGATGGCGCGGAACTCGGGGTTGACGCCCAGCAGAGCGCGGGCAACACCGTGACGGATCGCACCGGCCTGACCGGTGACGCCGCCGCCGCAGACAGTGCAGACGATGTCGACCTTGCCGAGGGTCTCGGTGGCAGCCAGGGGCTGACGGACGACCATCTTCAGGGTCTCCAGGCCGAAATATTCGTCGATGTCACGGCCATTGATGGTGATAGCGCCGGTGCGGCCTTCGTAAACGCGGACTCTGGCGACGGAGGACTTACGACGGCCGGTGCCGTACTGATACTGTTTCTTGCTCTCGTACATCGTTTCTTACCTCCCGATTAGTCCAAGGTCCAAGCTTCCGGCTTCTGTGCGGCGTTGTTGTGCTCCGCACCACGGTAAAGCTTCAGACGGGTCAGAGACGTGCGGCCGAGGGTGTTCTTCGGCAGCATATTCTTGACAGCCAGCTCCATGGCCAGCTCCGGACGCTGCTCCATCAGACGGCGGTACTTGATCTCCTTGAGATTGCCGATCCATCCGGTGTAGCGGTAGTAGGTCTTCTGATCCAGCTTCTTGCCGGTCAGGACAGCCTTTTCCGTGTTGACGATGATCACGTAGTCGCCGCAATCGACGTTCGGCGTGAAATCGACCTTGTGCTTGCCGCGAAGAAGCTTAGCGGCGGTCGCAGCGGTGCGTCCGAGGGGCTTGCCGGCTGCGTCGAGAACGTACCATTTTCTCTGGACGGTCTCTTTTTTTGCCATTGTCGTAGACATGGTGAGTTCCTCCTATTTTGCTTTGAGGCAAATGCCTCTTGTTTTTTGACAAATCCTTGGGATTCGATTACAATAACAGCGCATTTGTGCGCCACTCGTTTATATCACAAACCGAAACAAGTGTCAAGCACAAAAGTCGGTTATTTTCATATGGCACGGAGAGAACTCCTGTTTTCTCTTGTTTTCTCCGTTTTGCTCGCAAATGCTCACTTTCAATTTTACAAAAAAGAGGTTGTAAAATATGCAAAGAATGGTCGGGCTCGTCCGCCGCTGTGTGGATGACTATCATATGATCGCGCCGGGGGAGACGGTCGCCGTCGGCGTCAGCGGCGGAAAGGACTCTCTGGTGCTGCTGGAACTTCTGCATGCGCTGAGCACCTATCACCCCGCGAAGTTCCGCGTGGAGGCCTTCACGGTCGATATGGGACTGCCCGGAATGGATTTTTCTCCGGTCGCCGAATACTGCGAGAGCCTTGGTGTGCCGTACAGGCTGCTCAAAACGGAGATCGCAGCGATCATCTTTGACCATCGCAAGGAAAAGAATCCCTGCGCGCTCTGCGCGAAGATGCGGCGCGGTGCGCTGCACGATGCGATCACGGCGGCGGGCATTCACAAGATCGCGCTTGGGCATCACTACGACGACGCGGTGGAGACCTTTTTGCTCTCGCTCTTCTATGAGGGACGCATCGGCTGCTTCCAGCCTGTGACGGAGCTGACACGCACGGGCGTGACGCAGATCCGTCCGATGCTCTACATCGGGGAGAAAGCGGTCGCAAATCTCGCGAAGCGGAAAGGACTTCCCGTCGTGCACAACACTTGCCCCGCTGATAAGCAAACCAAGCGGCAGGAGGTCAAGGAGCTGGTTGCGGAGCTCTCACAGAAGTACCCGGATATCAAGTCGAAGCTATTTGGCGCAATGCAGCGCCTGCCGCTGCCCGAATGGGGCGTGGAGGGCAGTATGCGAAGACCGCTGCCGGAGGAATAGGGGAGAAAAGGCACTGCCGATGGCAGTGCCCTTTTTATGAGTGAATAG
>JAFVWG010000239.1 GCA_017501805.1 Oscillospiraceae bacterium | reverse complement strand
GTGCCGCTTTGCGGCACGGATCGGATGGTCTCTCCCTCAGTCAAGCCGCAAGCGGCTTGACAGCTCCCTCGTCAGAGGGAGCCTTCTTTCTTGTTGCGCTTGCGCGGATTTAGATACTGCCTTCGGCAGGCGGGCGATTGGTAATCGCCCCTACGGGTGCGGCAGAAGTTGAAATGCCCTACGCGTGTGGGGCGCTTTGTATGGGAGACTTTCTCTGCATCCGTCATTTGCTGCACAAATGCCTGTTGACAGAGGGAGAGCGGGCGAATAGAATAAAAATACAGCGTTTTGTTCCGAAAAAAATTTCTGAGAAAACACAGGAGGATCACACGATGAAAAATCTGCTCGCTATGCTTCTGGCAATGATCCTGCTTCTGAGCGCACTGCCCCTTGCGGGTGCGGCGTTCAAGGACGGGGGCTTCATCGCTGAGGAGTATCAAAAGGCGGTCGAAGCGATGTCCGCACAGGGCATCATCAACGGCTTTGAGGACGGTTCGTTCGGACCGAAGAAGACACTCACCCGCGCGCAGGCGGCGAAGATCATCTGCGTGATGCTCGAGGGCGAGAAGGAATCCGCGCTCACGAAAACCGAGACCGGTTTTGCCGACGTTCCCGCGACGCACTGGGCGGCAAAATATGTCGCTTACTGCGTGGACAAGGGCATCGTCGCCGGCGTCGGCGACGGCAAGTTCGATCCCGACGGAAAGCTCACTTCCGCAGCGTTTGCGAAGATGCTGCTCGTTGCGATCGGCACGGACGGCTCGACCTTCACGGGTGCGGACTGGCTGAAAAATGTGCAGACCGCCGCGGAGAAGACCCTCCTGCTCTACAATCTGGGCGACAAGGTGACGACCGGCTCCATGGAGCGCCAGAAGGCCGCGCAGATGGCGTACAACGCCAAGGTCCAGGCTGAGGCGAACGCCGACAGAGCAAAAGGCGACTCCCGCACGATGCCCGTTGAGATCCCCGAGACGATCAAGCTCTTCGTCATCGGCAACAGCTACGGCAACGACAGCTCCATCACCTACCTGTGGAACATCCTCAAGGATATCGGTGTGAAGAATGTGACGATCGGCACGCTCTACTACAGCGGCTGCCGCTTCAGACAGCATACGGATCACATTATGCAGGACAAGCCTGTTTACAAGTACTACAAGAACACCACGGGCAAGCTCGTGACGAAGACGAAGGTCACCCTCGATGCTTCTATGGCGGACGAGGAGTGGACGCATATCATGATGCTCAGCGGTGACAGTTATCGCGGCGCATTTGAGCCGATCCGCTGGCAGGATTACGTGATCTCCCACGTGCGCAAGACCCAGCCCAACGCCTACCTCGGCTTCGATATGACCTGGGCGTTCCGCGCGGACGGCAAGCACTCCACGTCGATGCAGAAGACGCTGGACACCTACTACGGCGGCGACCGCATGAAGCAGTGGGAGTCGGTGATCGCGACCACGAAGGATTACATCGAGACCGAGCCGCGCTTCAAGTTCATTGCCCGCTGCGGCACGGCTGTTATGAACGCGCACACGTCCTTCCTCGGTGACGGCATCTACCGCGACTCCACCAGCCACCTCAACAAGGGCGTCGGACGCTACATCGCAACGATGGTGGTCGCCAACGCGCTGACGGGCGTTACGCCCGATCAGATCAAGTATGCTCCCGACCTGACGAAGGAACCGCCGGCAGGCATTGCCGCCGACACACCGAATCTGCAGGAGACGCTGGTGAAGATCGCGAAGGAGTCCGTGCAGAACGCGCTGGCAAAACCCTACGAGATCACACAGTCGCAGTATAAGACCCTGCCGTAAACCACAATGTATCCGACCTGCGGGATTGCCCGCAGGTCGGTTTTTTGTGCAGTAAAAGGGTTTTCAAGACACATTTTTTTAATCCCAATTTCCTTTTGTGTTCCCAGAGGGGCGCCGGAGGCTCCCTTGTGTAAAGGGAGCTGGCACGGCGCAGCCGTGACTGAGGGATTGTACGGTAGGACTTGCCTTTTGCATCAGTTTTCGGTGAAATCGCAGACCTTTGCGGCACAACCCCTCCGCCTCGCTGTTGCTCGGCACCTCCCCTTACACAGGGGAGGCTTTGGGAACACGAAGCCGAATTGGGACTTTTTTTAAAAGAAAACGGGGTTTGGCAAACGGTTTCTTTAGCCGGACAATCCCTCCGTCAAAACCTTCGGTTTTGCCACCTCCCTTTACACAAGGGAGGCTTTTTTGTGCGGTGCGGTCGGGTTTTTGAATTCGGTCTTGAATTTACAATGTGCCTTCTGTTATAATTTAATAGAATGGGAATGGTATGCGAAGGAGAAAGCACAAATGAGCCTTTCAACCCTCCTGGGAAACGAAGAACTGAAAAAGCGGCTCACGGCAGATCTCCGCGCAGGACGCCTGTCCCATTGCTATCTGCTCAGCGGACCGGAGGGCTCGGGAAAGCATACGCTCGCGCGGCTGCTTGCCGCGGCAATGGAATGTACAGCTTCCGAGCCGCCCTGCCTGTGCTGCGAACCGTGCCGCAAGGTGCTTGACGGCGTTCATCCCGATGTTGCCGAGGTGGACGATGATACGAAAAAGACCGTGTCCGTCGAGCTCGCGCGCCGGGCGCGGACGGAGCTGTATGTCCGTCCCGGAGAGGGGAAACGAAAGGTCTATCTCTTCCCCCGTGCACAG
>JAFVWG010000238.1 GCA_017501805.1 Oscillospiraceae bacterium | reverse complement strand
GATCGCGGGAAACGCCCGCTTCATCCGCATATTCAGCATCGCAGCGACCAGCGCGCCCGTCCACGCGCCCGTTCCGGGCAGGGGGATCGCCACCAGCAGTGCCAGCCCCCAGAATTCCGATTTTTTTACGACCTCGGATTTCTTCATCGCACGTTCTTCCAAACGGGTCACAAAACCGTTCAGAGAGGCGATGTTTTTGCGCAGCCAGTTGAAGAACCGGCGGACAAAGAGGATCAGAATCGGAACGGGGACCAGATTCCCCACGACGGCAACGGCGATCGCCGCCCACACGTTCAGTCCGTTCGCGACCGCGACGGGGATCGCGCCGCGCAGCTCGGAAACCGGCGTCATGGCAATGAGAAAAGTCATCAGCAACTTACCTGCAGTTGTCCCCCACATGGCGTATCCCTCCAAAAACCTGTATTTTTACTTGCCGCAGACCTCTGCGATGGTCTTTACGGCCTTCTCCATCTCCGCGCTCTGCACCTGTTCCATCTTGCCTTCGTCAAGCAGTTTTGCGATCGCGGGATCGATCGGCAGCTGTGCCAGAATGTTCAGTCCCATTTCCTTCGCAGCTTCCCCGAGCTTGCTCTCTCCGAAGATCGCGTGCTTTTCTCCGCAGTGCGGGCAGACGGCGTAGGAGTAGTTCTCCACGACGCCCAGCAGCGGCACATTCATCATCTTTGCCATTGTGACCGCCTTTTTGACGATCAGCGTCACAAGATCCTGCGGCGAGGTCACAACGACCGCGCCGTTCACGGGGATGGACTGGAACACCGTCAGCGGCACATCGCCCGTTCCGGGCGGCATATCCACAAAGAGGTAGTCCACCTCGCCCCAGCAGACGTCCGTCCAGAACTGCTTCACCGTTCCGCCGATGACAGGTCCGCGCCATACGACCGGCGCGGTCTCGTCGGGCAGGAGCAGGTTGACGCTCATGACCTTGATGCCGGTCTCCGTCTGCGGCGGGAGCAGACCGTCCTCGCCTCCCATGACGTCACTTTTCAGGTTGAATGCCTTGGGGATCGACGGGCCGGTGATGTCCGCGTCCAGGATCGCGCATTTGTATCCCATACGCTGCATCATGACGGCAAGCATCGTGGTGACGGTGCTCTTGCCGACGCCGCCCTTGCCGCTCATAACGGCAATGATGTTCTTTACATTCGACAGCGGATTCGGCGCCGCCAGCAGGCTTTCGGGCTTGCGGTCGGCGCAGTTCTCCGAACAGGTCTCACAGTTGTGTGTGCATTCGCTCATATTGTAGTTCCTCCCATTGCATCTGCGGCTCAGAGGCGCCGCAGCAGTTCTTTCAAAACATTCCAGACCGTTTCCGTGGAAGCGATGCTCAGGCTCTCGCGCGGCGTGTGCGCGCCGCAGATACCCGGTCCGAACGCCACCGCATCCAGTCCCGGCAGCTTCTCCGCGAGCAGACCGCATTCCAGTCCCGCGTGCGTCACATTGACGCGCGGCTCTTTCCCGGTCAGTTCTCTGTAAACCTCCAGCGCGGCGGTGCGCACTTCGGAATCCGCACGGTACTCCCACGCGGGATAGTCTCCGCGCACGACCGTCGATCCGCCGAGCAGACCGCACAGCGTCTCCAACCGCTCGAGAAGCTCTTTTTTCTGCGCGGCAACGCTGCTGCGTACCGCGAAGAGCGCGGTCATCTCGTGCTCTGTCGTATGCAGAACACCGAGATTCAGCGAGGTCTGCACAAGCCCGGACAGCGTCCGGCTCATTTCCATAACGCCGTTCGGCACAAGCAGCAGGAAGTCCAGACACCTGCGTGTGGCGCAGTCTGTCATCACGCACTCCGTCGTGCCGCCTTCGCGCAGCGTCAGGCACAGATCGGGATCGGCGGCATACTCCTTGCGAAGCTGCGTCTGCAGCCCGGCAGCGCGCTCATAAATGTCAGCGTTTTGCAAAAGCGTAAAGCGCGCGGTACAGGCGACCGCGATCGCATTGTCCTTGCCCTCACAGTTCAGATCGACGAGCCGCAGCCCGGCATCTCTGTTCAGCTCCCGCAGAACACGTCCCATCAAAATACAGGCATTCGCTCCGCCCTTTTGGATCTCCATGCCGGAATGACCGCCCGTAAGGCCGCTCACCGTCAGTTCGTATGTCCCGGTGCTGCGGCTTTCCCACGCCGTCGGAATCCGGCAAAGGGCGCTTGCTCCGCCGGCACAGCCCGCAGTAAAGACACCCTCCTCTTCCTCATCGAGGTTGAGCATCCTCCTTCCCTGCAGCGCCATCGCATCCAGCTCCGCCGCGCCAAGGATACCGATCTCTTCATCGGAGGTCAGAAGCACCTCTATGGGCGGATGGGCGAGTGTCTTGTCCGCAAGCACGGCAAGTGCGAGCGCGACGCCGATGCCGTCGTCCGCGCCCAGCGTCGTTTTCTCGGCGAAGAGCCGATCTCCATCACGCCTAAGCGTCAATCCCTCGCGCTCGAGGTCTTTTTCGCAGTCCGCGGTCTTTTCCGTCACCATATCCAGATGTGCCTGCAGGATCACAGGCGCGCGGTCTTCATAACCGCTCGACGCGGGCTTACGGATCACGATATTGTCCGCCGCGTCCCGCTGTGCGGAAAGTCCGAGCCGTTCGGCAAAGCGCAGACAGTATGCGCAGATCGCCTCCGCGTTTCCCGACCCGTGCGGGATGGCGCAGATCTCTTCGAAAATTCCGAAAACAGCCTTCGGCTCCGGTGTTTGCATACGATCACCTCGTTCGCATTGGGCAGACCCTTCCGTTATCATAGCACAGCCGGAGCGGTTTTACAATTCCGTCTTGACAAAAAAAGAG
>JAFVWG010000001.1 GCA_017501805.1 Oscillospiraceae bacterium | reverse complement strand
GATCACATTGCCGTTGGCATCGAGGCAGACCGTTGCCGCAACCGGCTCCGCACGCACCGTGCCGACCTTGCCGCTGTTTTCGAGCGCGGGCTTCACAGATGCAACGGGATAGCTCGTGCCGTCCAGCTCAAAGTCCGTCGGTGTGCCGTCTTCCAGCGTGGCAAACGCGCCGCTGCCGTGCTTGGTTTCCGCTTTCTCCACCGTCTTGATGCTGTAGCCCGACTTGGTGTAGACAACATACGCGCCCACATCCGCAGCCGTGAACGCATCGGTCACAAAGGCTTTCTCCACCTTCGTGCCGTCCTGCAGCGTCAGATCGCCCTCGGGAACGGGGTTCCAGTCGACCTTACTCAGCGTGACATACGCCTTGTTTCCGTTTTCGGCGGGATAGACCTCTGCGATCTTCGCGGCATAGTGCCGCATCGTGCTGACCGTCACGCGCATCATGCCCGGGTCGCTCGCGACCTCCGTGGTCGAGCCGTTCGGCGTGATCTCCTCCGCATTGCCGGAAACGATCTTTTCCGCGATTGCCTTGGCTGCAGCCGCGTCTTCCTTTCCGTCCACCAGAACGGTCAGGCTGTATTCGCCGACTCCGTCGCCGAACTTCGGTTCACCCAAATCTGTGTAGACCTGCCCGCCCGTCACGGCATCGCTGTAGGATGCCTGTTTTGCTTCGGCGAGCGTGCCCAGCACCACGCCGTAGCCTCCTGCGAGATAGCGGCGCAGGGTCGTCACGTCCTTTGCATTTACTTCGCCGTCTCTGTTCGTGTTGCCGACGCCCTCATCGATCGTAACGCCGTAGCCTTCGGCAAGATAACGACGCAGGATCGTCACGTCCTTCGCGTTGACGGCAGCGTCTTCATTGACATCACCGATCAGCTTCGCCGCCGATGCCGCAAACGGCAGCACGCCGAGAAGCATCACCAGCGTCAAAAAAACGGATAAAAGTCGTCTCATCGCAGTTTCTCCTTCGTTTCGTGCCAATATTTCTTTTGCAGAAATACAAAAAAACTCACTGTTTTACTATAACATTCGAACAAAATATTTTCAAGGTGCTTTTCTTTAATTGATGGGCAGCTCATTCGGTCCCTGCCACGGGAATGAGCCGTCCGTAAAGCTCGACGGGGTGATCTCATAAGGCTTTTTCAGCGTGTTCGTCACGCTTTCGCGCGCGAGCTTCACCAAAAGATCCTGCATGCCCGAAATGTCGGAAAATTCCTTCGACAGGTTGGTCATCAGTCCCGAGGGAATGTATGTGATCTCCTCGGGCGAGCAGCCGGTCAGCGTGCAGCAGACGGTCAGCGTGGAAATGTAGCGTCCGATGCCCTTGTTCAGATGGCTCAGACTGTCGCGGTAGAGCCCGCCGTCGCCGAGGAAGGAGCTGCGCGCATTCTGGATTGCCGTACCGACCGGTGCGATGAACTTAAAGCGCTCATCCGTCTCGACAAATTTCTTCACCGTGCCGACGATGCCGTTGTACATCGTCATCTGATCGCCGTTCCAGCACTCTTGATACGCTTTCTCGTCCGATTCGGCGCGCGGGATATCGTCACGCACGACCCAGCACATATCGTAGCCGTAGTACGCCTCCGGGCAGCGGCTGCGGACGTAGCAGAGCATCAGATCCTGCCAAAGGAGCGGATCGGTGTCTACAATGCCGAAATCTCTCGGATGTCCGGTCCAGCCGGACAGAAGCATAATGTGCGTCCAGTCCTGCGCGGCAAGCGCATAGTCGAGCGTTGCCTTGTCTGCGAGGACGGTGCTGCCGTTTTCGTAATAGTCGTAAACGCCCTTGTTGTTCAGACCGAAGTCCAGATGTTTTTTGTAGGGGCAGCCGCTGTAGTAGAGTGTGCCGACGGTGACGTTCTGCGCGCCGACGCTCTTCAGTTCGCTTGCGAGGTAGGCCAGAGAGCTGTCGTTGCCGAAACTGTTGCCGATGACGAGCAGCTTGATCGTCTCCGGCACTTCGACGGGCATCGTGCGCGGATCGCCCTTCTTCTTGTCGGCTTTCGCCGCGGCGAGGAAAATGGCGTAGTCATCGATCACGATATTGCCGTCGACTGTTCCGATGTTGACCTTCTCGGAGCAGAGCACGTTGCCGTTGGGATCGAGACAGATGCCCACGGGATCGCCGACCTCGGCGCTAAAGTCCTCTGCCGTGCCAGCAAGCTTGTAGCTCTTGCCGTCCAGCGCAAGGGCGGTCGGCGTCACACCGCCCTCGGTGATCTTGCCGATCTTTGCCTCGGCGCGCTCCAACGTCTTAATAAATTCGCCCGCCTTGGTGTAGACAACGAAGGTGTCCACGTCCTCCTCCGTGAATCCGTCGGTGATATAGGCCTTGGAGACCTTCATTCCCTCTGCCGGCTCGATCTCACCCGCGGGAACGGCATTGCCGTCAAACGCCTTCAGGGTGATATAGCCCTGCGCGCCCTCCTGCGCGGGATGCACCGCTGCGATCTGCGCGGCGTAGTACTTGGAGATGCTGAGCGTAACGGTCTTCTCCTCCGGGTCGGCCGTTGCCTCCGTGCGGGAGCCGACGGGAGCAAGCTCCTCGGCATTGTCGGCAACGATTTTTTCCTTGAACGCCTCGGATGCGGCGTCGTCTTTCTCGCCGTCCACCAGCACGGTCAGACTGTACTCGCCGAACGCAGGCTTGCCCAGATCTTCATAGAGCCGTCCGCCTGTCACGGCGTCGGTGTATTCGGCTCTATAGGTGATCGTTCCGAGTTCCACCCCGTAACCCCCTGCGAGGTAGCGGCGAAGCGTTGTCACGTCCTTTGCACTTACGCTTCCGTCCGCGTTTGTGTCTCCGGCGCGCGCGTCGATCGTAACGCCCTAGCCTTCGGCAATATAACGGCGCAGGATCGTCACGTCCTTCGCGTTGACGGCAGCATCGTTATTGACGTCGCCTACCTGCTTTGCCGCCGATGCCGCAAAGGGCAGCACGCCGAGAAGCATCGCCAAAATCAACATAACGGAAAGAATTCTTTTCATGCAGAGGCCTCCTTTGTACAAGGGAAGTACTTTCGCCCATTTTACTGTTCTTGCAATTCCACTATACCAACTCAGCGAACCGATTACAAGAACTTTTTGCAGCTCAGACCATCTTCTGCAGCAGGCACAGGATCATCTGCGCGTGCCGTTTCTCGTCTGCCGCAAGGCACCGGAACGTCGGAGCAAACTCCGGCATCTGCTCGGCAAGTTTCTCGTACCTCTCTGCGGCGGCAAGTTC
>JAFVWG010000237.1 GCA_017501805.1 Oscillospiraceae bacterium | reverse complement strand
GTGACCGACCGTCACCTCTGCACCAACGTTCCCGGCGTCTACGCCATCGGCGACTGCAACGGCAAACTGATGCTGGCGCATACCGCCTACCGCGAGGCGGAGGTCGCTGTGCACCATATGCTCGGTGTGCCCGATGAGATGCGCTACGATGCGATCCCGTCCGTTATCTACACGACTCCCGAAGTCGCCTGCGTCGGTGAGACCGAAGAAAGCGCAAAGGCGAAGGGGATGAATGTCAAGTGCGTGAAGGTCCCGATGAACTACGCAGGCCGCTATGTTGCCGAAACGCTGAACGGCGACGGCTTCTGCAAGCTCGTCTACGATCAGGACCGCAAGTGCCTGGCAGGCGTCCAGATGATCGGCAACTACGCCTCCGAAATGATCTACGGCGCCGCTATGATGCTCGAGACGGAAATGCCCATCGAGCAGCTCAAGAAGATCGTATTCCCGCATCCGACGGTCTGCGAAGTTATTCGCGAAGGCCTGTTCATGATTTGAAATAAATAAGAGAAAGGATAGATCACAATGCCGAAATCTTTGTACGTTGATCCCGTAGAAGCCCGTAAAGCCGGCAAAATCAAATTCCAGGACATTCCTGTCTGCGCTTACAAGAAGACTGTTGCACAGGAACTGAAGGAAGGCAACTACACCAAGGAAGACCTCATCCGTATCTACCGCGATATGGCGATCTGCCGTGAGTTTGAATATATGCTCAACCAGATCAAGACCCAGGCGAACTACAACGGCGTGGAAACCACCTATCCCGGTCCCGCCCACCTCTCCCTCGGTCAGGAATCCTCCTGCGTCGGCGAAGCGTATCTGCTCGATAAGGACGACATCACCTTCGGCAGCCACCGCAGCCACAGCGAGATCCTCGCCCGCGGTCTGAGCAGCATCTACAAGATGAAGGATAAAGAGCTGCTTGAGATCATGGAGAACTTCCTCGATGGCAAGCCCCTCGCCGCTGTCCGCAAGTTCGCTGACACGAAGGACGTCAAGGAACTGGCGATCCGCTTCCTGCTGTACGGCACGGTTGCTGAGGTCTTTGCCCGTGAGAACGGCTTCCATCACGGCATGGGCGGCTCGATGCACGCCTTCTTCCTGCCCTTCGGTATTTATCCGAACAACGCCATCGTCGGCGGTGCGGCTCCCGTTTCCACCGGTGCTGCGCTCTACAAGAAGGTCAATGATAAGAAGGGTATGGTCATCTGCAACATCGGTGACGCTTCCCTCGGCTGCGGCCCCGTTCTCGAGAGCTTCAACTTTGCAGCGATGGACCAGTTCCGTACGCTGTGGGAGGACAAGAAGAAGTCCGCACTTCCCATCATCTTCAACGTGTTCAACAACTTCTACGGCATGGGCGGTCAGACCAAGGGCGAGACCATGGCTTACGATATGGTCGCTCGTGTCGGCGCCGGCGTCAGCCCCTCGCAGCTGCACGCGGAGCGTGTTGACGGCTGGAACCCGCTCGCCGTTATCGATGCCTACAAGCGCAAGAGAGAGATCATCAAGAAGGGCGAAGGCCCCGTCCTGCTCGACGTCGTGACCTACCGTCTCGTCGGTCACTCCACCTCCGACCAGAACGCTTACCGTTCCGCTGAAGAGATCGAGGCATGGCGCAGCTTTGATCCCATCGTCAAGTTCCGTGAAGAGCTGGTCAAGGCCGGTGTTGAGAGCGATGAGTTCTTCGAGAACCTGCTCGCCGAGACCCGTGAGCGTATGACTATGATCTGCCGCGGCGCCGACGATCAGACCATCAGCCCATATGTCGACTTCGACAAGCAGCCCGACTACATCGAGAAGCTGATGTACTCCAACGAGACCGTCCGTTCCTTCGCTCCCAATGCAAAGAACAACGTTCTGATGCCCAAGGAAGAGACGAAGCGCTGGAAGGCGATCCAGTCTCACGATCGCTTTGCGTTCGACGAGAACGGCAAGGCCGTGTCCAAGATGAAGGTCTACAACATCCGTGACGCGATCGCTGAGCCGATGATCAACAAGTACTATGAAGATCCCACGCTCACCGCTTACGGCGAAGACGTGCGTGACTGGGGCGGCGCTTACGCTGTCTACCGTGACTTTATGGAGTTCCTGCCGCACAGCCGTCTGTTCAACTCTCCGATCTCTGAGGCTGCGATCGTCGGTACCGGTGTCGGCTACGCCATGATGGGCGGCCGCGCTGTTGTCGAAATTATGTATGCCGACTTCATCGGCCGCTGCGGCGACGAAGTCTTCAACCAGATGTCCAAGTGGCAGGCAATGAGCGCCGGCATCCTCAAAATGCCGCTCATCCTCCGCGTTTCCGTCGGTGCGAAGTACGGCGCACAGCACTCTCAGGACTGGGTTGCGCTCTGCGCTCACATCCCCGGCCTGAAGGTCTTCTTCCCGGCGACTCCGTACGAAGCGAAGGGCATTATGCAGTCCGCGCTGAACGGCACTGACCCCTGCATCATCTTCGAGAGCCAGAGAATCTACGACAAGGGCGAAGAGTTCCACAAGGGCGGCGTTCCTGCCGAAGAGTACGAATGGCCTGTCGGCGGCGTGAACAAGGTTCGCGACGGCAAGGATCTGACCATCCTCACCATCGGTGCTACCCTGTACCGTGCGCTTGACGCAGCGAAGGAACTGTCCGAAAAGTACGGCATGGAAGCCGATGTCATCAATCTGCCGTCGCTCGTGCCCCTGGACTACACCGAGCTTGTCGAGTCCGTCAAGAAGACCGGTCGTGTCGTGCTGGCGTCCGACGCCTGCGCCCGCGGCAGCTTCCTGAACGACATTGCGCAGAACCTGTCTACGCTCTGCTTCGACTATCTGGATGCACCTCCCGTCGTCGTCGGCGCGAAGAACTGGATCACCCCGCCGCACGAGTTCGACGATCGCTTCTTCCCGCAGGCTGAGTGGATCGTTGACGCTGTCAACGCACGCATCGTTCCCATCCCGGGTTACGTTTCCAAGACGACTGCGACCGAGGCAGGCTTCATCAAGGCCTCCAAGGCAGGCGTGTAAGTATGAATTTTCAGAAGATCCGTGCCGTCCTGTTCGATCTGGACGGCACCCTTCTGGATACCATCGGGGATATACGCAGCGCTCTCAATGAGGCGCTGCGTTCCTTTGGTTATCCGGTTGTGACCTTAGACGACTGCAAACGGCTCATCTGCAACGGCGTCCGCCGTCTTGTCGGCGACGCGCTTCCCGAAGGAAGCTCCGAGGAGCAAAAAGATGCGGTGCTTGCGGTCTATCAGCCGATCTATGCCGAGAATATCGATGTGCTCACCGCATATTATTCCGGTGCGCAGGAAATACTGAAAGAACTGACCGAAAAAGGTTACCGCGTCGGCGTCATCACGAACAAGACGCAAAAGCACGCGGAGTATCTGATATGGAAGTACTTCCCGGAAACGGAATTCGAGATCATCTGGGGTAACAACGGCGTCCGTCCGCTCAAGCCTTCGACGGAATCCGGTGTGCTGGCGTGTGAAACGCTCAGACTTTCGCCCGAGGAGATCCTTTTTATCGGCGACGGCGATACGGATATCCGTTTCGCTGTGAACAACGGTTTTGGCGCCTGCGGTGTCAGCTGGGGCTATCGCGATGCCGCTCTGCTCCGCGAGCTGGGTGCCGATGTCGTTATTGACGACTTCGGGGAGCTCGGAAAGCTACTCAACGGCGTGAGGGGGTAAGACTGTGTATCTTGACTGGTCCTATATTATTCTCGTGCTTCCCGCTGTGATTTTTGCAATGGCTGCGAGCGCCCGCGTCAGCAGCGTTTACCGGAAATATTCGGATCAGCGTTCCCGCAGAGGCATCACCGGTGCACAGGCTGCCAGACGCATTTTGGATGCGAACGGTCTTGGCAATGTGCGTCTGGAGCGCGTTCCCGGCGAGCTGACCGATCATTACGATCCGAAGGCGAATATTATCCGTCTGTCCGACAGCGTCTACGATAATCCGTCAGCGGCTGCTGTCGGCATCGCCTGCCATGAGGTCGGACACGCGCTGCAGTACGCATCGGGCTATCAGCCGATCAAGCTGCGTATGGCGATCATTCCCGTGACGCAGATCGGCTCGAAGCTTGCGATTCCGCTTGTGATGATCGGACTCATCCTCGACGCACTGTCCGGGATGTTTCTCTCGCTTGCGTATGTCGGCATCGTACTGTTTGCCCTGTGCACGGTGTTTCAGCTGATAACCCTGCCGATCGAGTACAATGCCAGCAATCGCGCGAGGGAGCAGATCAGCGCCTGTGGACTTCTTTATGATGATGAGATAAAAGATGTAAGGAAGGTCTTAAACGCCGCTGCGCTGACCTATGTCGCCTCGCTGGCGGTATCTCTGATGCAGCTGCTGCGTCTTTTGTTGATCGTCTCCGGCAGAAGATCACGGGATTGAAGGATTAAAACGACCGCTGCAGATCACCGCAGCGGTCGTTCTTTTTATAAAAACAGCAAGGCGGTTGAGTGCCTTGCTGTTTTTTGTTTATCTTATTTCTCAATCAGCAGTTCTGCGATCTGGATCGCGTTCGTTGCAGCGCCCTTGCGGACCTGGTCACCGCAGCACCAGATGTTCAGACCCTTGTCGTCCGTCAGATCATCACGGATTCTGCCGACGAAGACGAGATCCTGGTCAGAGGTGTCCAGAGGCATCGGATACTGCTTTGCGTCGAGGTTATCGACCAGCTTGCAGCCGGGAGCGGCAGCGATCAGCTCACGCGCCTTCTCGACAGAGATCTTCTCTTCCGTGCGGACGACGACGGAGACGCTGTGGCTGCGGACAACGGGGACGCGAACGCAGGTGCAGGAGACCTTGAGATCGGGCAGGTGCAGGATCTTGCGGCCCTCGTTCTGCATCTTCATCTCTTCGCTGGTGTAGCCTTCAAACGCATTGCCGCCGATCTGGGGGATGACGTTGTAAGCGATCTGATACTGGAAGACCTTGGGCTCATAGGTCTTGCCTGCGGCAAGGGCCTCGACTTCGTCCATCAGCTCGACAGGACCTGCGGCGCCTGCGCCGGAAGTAGCCTGATAGGAAGAGGCGATGATGGAGGTGATCTTGCTGTGCTTTGCGAGTCCGCCGAGCGCCGTCAGCGTGACGATGGTCGTGCAGTTGGGGTTTGCAATGATGCCCTTGTGGTTCTTGGCATCCTCCGGGTTCAGTTCCGGCACGATCAGGGGAACTTCGGGATCCATACGGAATGCGCTGGAGTTATCGACGAAGACAGCCCCGGCCTTCACGATGTAGGGAGCCATCTCCTGTGCAAGGGCGTTGGTCGCGGCACCGAGGACGATGTCCAGTCCTTCGAATGCATCGTGGGTGGCTTCAACGACGGTCAGCTCTTCACCGCGGAAGGGGAGCTTCTTGCCGACGCTGCGGGCGCTCGCAAGAACGCGCAGCTCCGAGATCGGGAAATTACGCTCCTCCAGGACCTTCATCATCTCTCTGCCGACCGCACCGGTCGCGCCGAGAATACCAACTTTATACTGTTTCATTTCTTTTCTGCCTCCTCTTCAACAAATCCGCTGTAAAGCGTTTGGATCGCCTTTTCGTAGTCTTCGTTCTTCACACCGATAATGATATTCAGTTCCTCGGGTCCCTGCGAGATCATACGGATGTTGATGCCGTTCTCGCCGAGCTTCGCAAAGATCTTTCCGGAAGTGCCCGTGCGGAAGACCATCTTTCTGCCGACGACCGCGACGACCGCGATCTCTTCGATGACCTTCATCTTGTCGGCGTGGATCTCTTTCTCCAGCTCGGCAAGCACTTCGTAGCGGCAGGGATCGAATGCCGCGGTCTCCACGACGACGGAGTAGCAGTCGATGCCCGACGGAGCGTAGGAAATGGGCACACCGTAGTTCTCAAAGACCTGAAGGATCTTCCGCAGAGAACCGGGCTGCGAGGACATACCGCTCCTCGTCAGCGTGACGATGGTGAAGTTCTTCTTGCCCGCAATGCCGGTGATGAAGTTTGCGTTGCTGTTCGGCTCGTTTTCGAACTTCTCGCGGATGATCGTTCCGGGGTGGGCAGGATCGTTCGTGTTGCGGATGTTCAGCGGGATATCCTTTTCACGGACGGGAAGGATCGTCTGCTCGTGCAGGACCTGTGCGCCGAGGTAGGAAAGCTCACGCAGCTCGGAGTAGGTCATACTGCGGATGGGGATAGCGCCGTTGACAATGCGCGGGTCCGCCATCAGAATGCCGGAGACGTCCGTCCAGTTCTCGTAGCAGTCAGCATCGAGTGCGGCGGCTGCCAGCGCGCCGGAGATGTCGCTGCCGCCGCGGCTGAAGGTCTTGATCCTGCCGTCGGGCATTGCGCCGTAGAAGCCGGGGATGACGACCTTTTTGCCGGCTGCCAGTTCGCGGAGGGCAGGGTAGGACTTCTCTGTATCGACCGTGCCGTCCAGACGGAACTTCAGCCATTTGGCGGCGTCGAGGAAGGTGAAGCCGAGGTAGTCTGCCATCAGCATCGCGGAGAAGTACTCGCCGCGGCTGACCAGTTCGTCCTGCGAAATGCCTTTTGCCATACGCTCGCGCAGCGCCTTGAATTCCGATTCCAGATCGGTCTTCAGACCGAGTGCGTCACGCACTTCGATGTAGCGTCCGCAGATCATTTCGTAAACGCTGTCGCAGCTGACGCCGTACTGCAGATGCGCGTGGCAGAGATACAGCAGGTCTGTCAGCTTGTGATCTCCGGAGAAGCGCTTGCCTGCGGCGGAGACGATCACGACCGTACGCGCGGGATCATCGAGGATGATATTGCGTACCTTTTCAAATTGTTTGGCGTCAGCCATCGAGCTGCCGCCGAATTTTACGACTTTCAGCATGGGTTGCTCCTTTCAGCGAATAGCGGCGAAGAAGAGCGCCGGATCGCTTGCTGCTTTTTCCTTGGCCCAGCGGTGCATTTCATCAACGCTGATATCTTTAGTTATGACAAAACCATTGCCTTCTGTGACACAGTTCCCGGTGAGGAACGCGTCGCGGTGCGCTGTACGGACGTAATATGCGTGCTTTGCATCGCTGTTGTCGACCGAAGCGGGGACGGGCTTTGCATAGAAGTCGCGTTCGCCTGCGAGGATATCGAGGCAGTCGCTGACGACATTCGCAGCGGTGGGGAAGCGCCCCGTGCCCTGTCCGTAGAAGCTTTGTATGCCGTTGAGCTTGCCATCGAGCGAAATCGTGTTATAATTAGCAGGCACGGAGGCTTCCGGCTCGTTCGGGAGCAGCAGCGTCGGCTCGACGTAAGCGGAAACGCCGTTTTTGCTCTTTGTGCCGTAGGCCATCAGCTTGCAGGTGCGTCCGAGCGTGCGGAAGTTTGCGATATCCTGCGCGGTGATCGTGCGGATGCCGAACATCGGGATCTCTTCTTCCTTCGCGAGCAGGTCGAAGGCGACCGCCGCGGAGATGACGAGCTTTCTGCGGATGTCCCAGCCGTCGATGTCTGCTGTGGGATCGGCTTCTGCGAAGCCAAGCTCCTGCGCGGTCTTCAGCGCATCCTCGAAGGCTGTGCCGGAAAGCATCGTGTGCAGAATGAAGTTCGTGGTGCCGTTCATAATGCCGCGCACCTCACGGATCTCGTCGACCCTGCGGCAGCGGGCGAGATTGTGCAGCCAGGGAATGCCGCCGCCGACAGCGGGGGTGCAGCGGAATGCAACGCCGTGCTCTTCCGCGAGCGCGGTCAGCTCTTTGCAGTACGCGCTGACCAGCGCCTTGTTCGCGGTGACAACGTGCTTGCCCGCTTCCAGCGCAGCCTTGACGAACTCAAAGGCAGGGTGTACACCGCCGAGCAGTTCGATGACGATGTCGATCTCGGGATCGGCAACGATCTCATCCATATCGCGTGCGACGCGGTCGGCGATCTCCGGCTTCGGATATTTTTCCAGGATTCTGGTAATGCGGATATCATCGCGCTCCTGAATGATCCGATCGACGCCGCCGCCGACAGTTCCGTAACCCAATAGTGCGGCTTTCATCATTTTTATATACCTCCTGTGTGCAAAACGCACAAAGTGTCCTCAGTAAAAATACACTTGCTTTTCTGAGAAAAACATTATATGATTTTATATCATAAAAAACGCCAAAAAGCAAGCAGAAAGATTGGAGTGCAAGAAAAATGTTCTATGTCAGTACAAGAGGCGGCGGTGAGCCGATCACCTCGACCAAGGCAGTCCTGAACGGAATCGCTCCGGACGGCGGCCTTTATATGCCGCGCGGCGTCGGAGCTTTTGACTGGAAAGCCCTGCTCGACCTCTCCACACAGGAGATGTCCGAGAAGATCCTTTCCTGGTTTTTGCCCGATTTTCCCGATATGGCGGGGATCGTTCACCGCGCATACCACGGCAAGTTCGATACGGAAGAACTGACGCCCGTTGTACCTGTCGGTGACAAATATGTTCTTGAGCTCTTCCACGGACCCACAAGCGCTTTTAAGGATGTCGCGCTGTCCGTGCTTCCGCAGCTGATCACGTCCGCCAGGGGCGTCGAGAACGTCCGTGAGGAGATCGTCATTCTGACGGCAACCTCCGGCGATACCGGCAAGGCAGCGCTCGAAGGATTCCATGATGTTCCGGGAACGAGCATCATCGTCTTCTATCCCGACGGCGGCGTCAGCGCCGTGCAGAAGGCGCAGATGGTCACGCAGGAAGGCGCGAATGTCCGGGTGTGCGCCGTGCGCGGAAACTTTGACGATGCGCAGACCGGTGTGAAGGAGATCTTCGCGGCGGCTTCCGCAGATCCCGCTGTGACCGGTGACGGTGCGATGCTTTCCTCCGCGAACTCCATCAACATCGGAAGACTCGCGCCGCAGGTCGTCTATTATTTCAAGGCGTATGCGGAGCTCTGCAAAAACGGCGTCATCCGCGTGGGCGACCTTGTGGATTACACCGTGCCGACCGGAAACTTCGGTGATATTCTCGCAGGCTACCTCGCGAAGACGATGGGACTGCCCGTTGGCACGCTGATCTGTGCCTCCAACGCAAACCGCGTCCTGACGGACTTTTTGCGGACGGGACGCTACGACCGTATGCGTCCGTTCTACAAGACGGAGTCTCCGTCGATGGACATCCTTGTTTCCAGCAACCTCGAGCGGCTTCTGTACCTCGCATCCGGCGAGGATACCGCGCTGGTCTCCGATCTGATGGCGCAGCTGCGTGAAAAGGGAAGCTACGATATCCCCGAGACGCTTCTGAAGACCCTGCAGAAGGACTTCTGGGCAGGCTGTGCGGATGACGCGATGACCGATCGGACGATCGGTGATGTCTGGAAGACGCATAACTACCTCTGCGACACGCATACCGCCGTTGCTTGGAACGTTGCCGAGCAGTATGCGAAGGAAGTCGGCTCGGATCGCCCGAACGTGGTGCTCTCCACCGCGTCCGCGTATAAATTCCCCGCTGCCGTCGTGCGTGCACTCGGCGAGACCCCGGATGAAAACGAATTTGCCGTGATGGAGCAGCTTCGGAAGATGACCGGAACGGAGATCCCGAAGAATCTCGCCGATATCGGCAGCCGTACCGTCCGCCACAGAGACGTGGAGGATAAGACCGCCATGCTCGAATACGTGCAAAATGCCATTAAAGAAAGGATGCAAAAGGAATGAATATCGTATGCCTGGATATGGAGGGCGTTCTCGTCCCCGAAATTTGGATCGCGTTTGCGGAAAAGAGCGGAATTCCCGAGCTTCGTCTTACGACCCGTGACGAGCCGGATTACGATAAGCTGATGCGTTACCGCCTCAACATTCTCAAGGAGCATAAACTGGGTCTGCGTGAGATCCAGGAGGTCATCGGCAGCATGGAGCCGATGGAGGGCGCAAAGGAATTCCTCGATGAGCTGCGTTCGATCACACAGGTCATCATCCTCAGCGACACCTTCTCTCAGTTTGCCCAGCCTCTGATGAAAAAACTTGGCTGGCCCACGATTTTCTGCAACGATCTGGTAGTTGCGGAAGACGGTGAGATCGTCGATTATAAGATGCGCTGCGAAAAGTCGAAGCTGACCACGGTCCGCGCTCTGCAGTCCATCGGTTTTGAGACCATCGCCAGCGGCGACAGCTACAACGACCTTGGAATGATCCAGGCGAGCAAGGCGTGCTTCCTCTTCCGCTCGACCGAACAGATCAAAAAGGACTACCCGGACATTCCCGCGTACGAGACCTTCGACGATCTGCTTGCGGCGATCAAGAAAGCTCTGTAAGACCATAAGAAACGGCTTCCCGATCCTCGGGAAGCCGTTTTGCTTTATTTCAGCTTATGTACCAGATGCTCCATTGCCATTCGGTAGCCGTCAAAGCCGTAACCTGCGAAAGTCTTCTCACAGGCCATCCCTGCGTAGGAGATCTGTCGGAAGGCCTCGCGTTCGCTGACAGCGGAGAGGTGGACCTCAACGGCGGGGATGCTCACCGCCTTGAGTGCGTCGAGAATGGCAACGCTGGTGTGCGTATAGGCGGCGGGGTTGATGACGATGCCGTCAAAGACGCCGTATGCTGCCTGTATGGTGTCGACCAGTACGCCCTCGTGATTGGACTGGATGACCTCGATCTCCGTGCCGAGCTCTTTTGCACAGTCATTGAGGTAGGCGACAAGATCGTTGTAGCTGCGCTTTCCGTAGATATCCGGCTCACGCAGACCGAGCAGATTCAGATTCGGTCCGTTCAGGATCAGCAGTTTCATTTCAGCACCTCCAGAAGCGTTTTCAGGACCTCTTCCGGCGCTCCGATGTTGTCGATGGTGAGGTCTGAAAAATCCTTGTAAAGCGGTTTGCGGGTCTCATACATAGCAGTAAGAGAGGTAGATTTGGAAAGCGGTCTTCCTTCGGTGGGAAGCGCGTCGATTGCGCGTTTGATCCAAACGACCGTACCGTTCTGCCGCAGCGGCGCACGGTTTTCCGATCTTGTAACGCATCCGCCGCCCGTTGCCAGAACAAGCCCGCTCTCCTTGCCCCATTTCACGATCTCGGCGGTCTCGCGTTTGCGGAATCCTGCTTCGCCCTCTTCCCGGAAGATCGTTTCGATATCTTTTCCTGCAGTGCGGACGATCTCTTCGTCCAGATCGACAAAGCGTTTCGAGAGCGCGTCTGCAAGCAGCTTTCCGAGTGTGGATTTTCCGCAGCCGGGCATACCGACCAGAACGATGTTCTGCATCTGCATCCGAAGGGTACGCTCTATGGTGCGGATCAGCTCGTCCGGGATCGATTTTATCTGAAACAGCTCCGAAGCCCGCACGGCCTGTGCAACCAGCATCGGAAGTCCGTCGGAGAAGGGGATGCCCCGCGCTTCCGCGTCCAGCAGGAGCGCTGTTTTGGTCGGGTTGTAAATGAGATCGAACACGCATTCACAGCGCGGGAAGCGGTCGAGAGACACAACGGCTTCGCCGACCTTCGGATACATTCCGACCGGTGTGCAGTTCACAAGCACCTGCGCATCTGCGTGGCGGTCGAGGTTTTCGTAATTGTCCTCGCCGGAGCGGGAAATGACGGTGACGCTTGCGGCGCCAAGCGTTTTGAGCGCGTGGCAGATCGTGCCGCTGACGCCGCCGGAACCGAAGACAAGCGCCTTTTTTTCCATAACGGATACACCGCTTTTGCGTACTGTGTAAAGAAAACCGTCGAAGTCCGTGTTCGTTCCGAACCAACCGTCTCCTTCACGCACGAGCGTGTTGACGCTTCCGCTCTCCTTTGCAACATCCGACAGGCGTGTGCAGAAGGGGAGAACGGCTTTTTTGTAAGGGATGGTCACATTTAAGCCGTCGGCATCCGTGCCGCGCAAAAAGCCTTCCAGAGCCTCGGGCTCGACTTCGTAAAGGTCATAGGGGGAGCTGCCGAGCACGCTGTGGATCTGCGGAGACCAGCTGTGTCCGAGCGTTCTTCCGAGCAAACCGAACTTTGCCACTTACACGACCTCCGAATAACTGCCGAGGTAGCGGAACTCCTCGCTGATCTCCGTGAGCTCGCAGAGCAGCCTGCGGAAGCCCTCGGAATAGACGGACGTCTCCAGATCGAAGTAGAACATGAATTCAAAATCACGTTCGGGCAGGGGACGGCTCTCGAGTTTGATGAGGTTGATGCCGAGCGCATAGAACTTCGCCAGCGCCTTGTAGAGGGAGCCGGGACGGTGCGGCAGGATCATCATAAGGCTCGTGCGGTCCGCACCGGGGAAGATCTGCGGCTTGCGGGTCACGCAGATGAAGCGCGTGTGATTGTTGGCATTGTCCTGCATTTCGCGCTTCAGCACGCGCAGACCGTAAAGCTCCGCACAGCGTGTGGAGGACAGCGCGGCAAGATCCGTTCTGTCGGATTCCGCGACCATCTTTGCGGCAACGGCGGTGTTTTCGCAGCGCGTTACCTTGACGCCGAGCTTTTTCAGCTGCTCCGCACACTGTGTGAGCGCCTGCTCGTGCGAAACGACCTCACGGATGTCCGAAAGCTGCGTGTCGGGCTTTGCAAGCAGATTGTGCTCGATCTTCAGACGTGTGGAGCGGACGATGTAGAAGTTGCGGCGCACCATACTGTCGTAGACCTGCTTCACAGAGCCTGCGGAGCTGTTTTCGATGGGCAGAACGGCGTATTCGCAGAAGCCGTGCTCAACGGCGGAGAATGCCGCGTCAAAGTTATCAACATACTGGATGGAGGGCAGGTGGAACAGCCGTTCTGCTGCGATGGAGGAATACGCGCCCTCAACGCCCTGGCATACGACATTCGCGCTGCGTGGGAATTCCTTCGGGGTGGTCTCCAGAGCCTCCGCGACAAGCTTCGCCTCCGCGCTCTCGGGAAGGAGAATGCGGTTCTGCTGTGACCGACTCAGCTCAAAAAGGAGCTGATACAGGGACTGCATATCGTTTTTCAGCTCGTCCCGCGTTTTCGAGGCGACGTCCGCAAGCTTTTCACGCTCGCGAGCCGGGTGATAGACAGGAAGCTTGTTTTCTTTTTTGTACGCCGCGATCTTTGCGGCAATGTCCATTCGTTCCGTGACAAGACGAACGATCTCGTCGTCCGTACGGTCGATGCATTCGCGAAGTTGATTCAAATCCATGATAGACCTCCCAGTCGCATTTCATCATACAGCGCAACGGCGGCTGCCGCTTCCACACAGGGCAGCGCGCGCAGGACGATGCAAGGATCGTGCCTGCCTTTGACGCTGAGATCGGTTTCTTTCCTTGCTGCGATATCCACGCTTTTCTGCACTTTTGCGATCGAGGGCGTGGGCTTGATCGCAACGCGGAAGCAGATCGGCATCCCGGAAGAGATGCCGCCGAGGATCCCGCCGTGGTTGTTTGTTTCGGTTATGACCGCACCGTCCCGGATGCGGAACGCGTCGTTGTTTTCGCTTCCGCGCAGATCGCTTGCCGCAAAGCCGGCGCCGAACTCAATGCCCTTGACCGCCGGAATGCCGAACACGACCTGTGCGATACGGTTCTCCAGTCCGTCAAACATCGGTTCGCCGATCCCAGCAGGAACGCCATCCGCCCGGCAGGAGATCACACCGCCGACGGAATCACCGTCCTTTGCGGCCGCGCGGATCACTTCCGCAAATTTTTTCGGATCGGATTCGCCGCCGATGCGCTCTGCCTCTGCGCGAATGTGAATGCCTTTCTTTTCCAGAAGCTGCAGGCAGATCCCGCCTGCGATGCACAGGGGTGCGGTCAGGCGACCGGAGAATTGCCCGCCGCC
>JAFVWG010000236.1 GCA_017501805.1 Oscillospiraceae bacterium | reverse complement strand
CATCGAATTTGGCAAGCGCATCGTATCCCTCCTATTCCGGCACGTGCGTGCGCCGATAGTACGCCTTCCATTCCTGCAAAGCCTGTCGGTACAACGCCGCATCGTTTTCGTACCGCTCCGTATCGCGGTCACGAAGGTCACACATCGCAGTCAGATAGAGCTCATAGACGTTGTGGTACGGTTTCGGTACAAGCAGCGGCGTGTCGCTGTCCTCCGGGTAGCGGTACACGGGCGGCTGCGTTTTCAGAAGCTCCGCAGCGATTTTTCCGTCCAGCTCCTCGATCCACGCCGTCAGAAGTTCCGGGTCGCACGCTCCCGGGCGCAGCTGTTCGGCGCTCGCTAACGCCTGAGAGAGGGTGATCGTCTCCATCATTCATCACTCCTCTTCCGTCGCAAGCTCGGCAAAATGAACTTCCAGCGCAGCGAGGTCTTCCTGCGTCAGCACGTCCTTTTCCAGCCAGCCAAGTGCATACTGCCGCACTTTGTATTCAGGCTCCTTGCCGATCATTACAGTGACTGTGTCCATTACGAATTTGTGCAGATCAAACATTTGTTTTCCTCCTTTAAGTTGCTCCTGCCGCGACAATGGCGGCTTTCAGTTTGTCGAATGCGAGCGTCGGATCAACGCGATAGGTCACATCCATTGTCGTGGAAACACCTTCGATCCGTTCCACCTCAAACACATTCACGCCAAGCTTTGTCGTAATAACATTCAGCAGCTCGGTCGGTGTTCTGAGTTCGTTAACGGTAAGCTGTTGGGTGGTCTCCGCGTATGGCTCGTAGGCTGTTTCTGCGCCAAACTCTAATTGAACCTTAAATGTCGTTCTAATTGTTCCAGTAACTCCCTCTGCCGGGTCTGTGTCGGCGCTTCCCGTGTATTTTGAATGGACGTATTGCGGCAATGCAAAACGCACCCAACAGCAATTTACGGGCGTTGTAAAGGTCAGCGATGCGTCATACGGACTGCTCTTGTAACCTATGTATTTCCTGTCTGCATCATAAAAGTACACACGACAGGTATAGCCTGTTCCCGACACTGCTACGCCGCTAAAGGTATATTCTTTGTTCGGAAGCACCGCAAAATACTGTTCGGAACAGCAACTGATTGCCTTTGATTCAAGCTCTCCGGTCTCCGGATTGAACCCTTTTTTATAAAGCAGCGTAACACTCTGCCCATTGAAGATGTTTTTCCCCATCTGTTTGACGGTCAGCGTCACAGGCACAGCTCCGCTCGTCACCGTCACAGCGAGATATTTCATCGGAACACCATCTGCACCGATATCGGTGTGCAGGATATCCGCACCGCCCTGCGTTTCGGTGGGGAAGGCATCATAGCGATGTACATTCAAATTATCGATAAGCTGTGCCGAGGCCGACACCGATACAGCAGCAGCCTGCGCCTCCGAGCGTGCTTTTTCCGCAAGACTCTGCGCCGCTTCAGCACCCGCCTGCGCATTCTCCGCGCCTTTTCGCGCTGCTTCGGCGGCGATACTCCGGGCTTCTGCCGTTGCGGAAAAAGTCGATGCCTGTGATGCAAAGGTTTGCGCACTATTTCTGTAATCAAGGACTGTTGCCGCCTGATCCCGCGCCTCCACAACAGCAGTTGCCGCCGCCTCGGCGAAGATCTCTGCTTGTTCTTTATAATGCTTCGCGTTATCTTCGGCCCGCTCCGGCACAGGCAAGCCGTCCACCGTACCTCGGGCATAGCCCTCCGCCGCATCTACTTTCGCCAGGATCTGCTGCTTATCTGTCGCCGTGATCGGCTCCGTATTCTGCGCCTCACGGTCCGCACCGGATGCATAGACTCGCAGGAAAAGCGGCTTTGTTGTCAGTCTTTTTGTCACGGAGCCGTTTTCCGTTAATTCTCCGATCAGCGACAGTTCCGCCACTCCCTCATAGGCCATTGCCTCTCTCGGAACAGAAACAGTATAGCTGCCATCGGCATCCCGCGTCAGCAGTTCAACCTCCGTGGTGATTCCACCGTCGCCGCGCGCGTCTGTGAACTTTGCGCACTTTACAAGACCATCCCACGCCGCATCAAAGCGAAATCGCAGCACAACTGCGTTTCCGGTCCCCACCGCCCCAAGCGATTCATTTCCGCGTCGGATCTGATAGCCGACGACCTCCATTTCAATGACTCTGTCCATCTGTCTCCCCCCTGTTTATGATTGAACGGTGCGGTGCGCAAGCTGCTGCATATAGGACTCGCTCCGGGTCTGCGGCACATTCGAACCCGCAGTTCCGTTTTCTTGCGTCTCGACCGCAAAAGTGCTTTGTTCCCGTGCAAGATTCATCCGCACCTGCTCCCGCACTTTTTCAACGCTCTCAAAGCGCATCATCTCCAACGCGCAAAGTGCCTCGTGAGCCCGACCGGGACTGAAGAACCCCGCCGCGTACAGCTCCTTGGCTCGTTCATTCTGCTCCATCTGAGAGAACGGATTGCGTTTCTGCGAAACGATCCTGATATCAAAAACAGGTCTGCGATACATCGGACTGTACCCGTCTTCGTGCTCCTGACCGGGATATGCGGGCGGAAGCGGCTGATCGCGCAGTGCGCGGTTGCTGATCTGCTCAAATCGGTAGCTTCCGGGCGTATCGCCCGTGATGCGGAAGCTCCGCGCTTCGTCATAAAACTGACGGATCAGCTCCACGCAGAGCGTTGCGATCTCACGGTGTGCGCGCACGCCGGACGCAAGCATATCCCGACTGACCTTGCTGCCCGCCTCCTGCAGTGCGGCGATCGCGCTGGCGGCAGTCACTCCGCCCGATGCGGCGCCGGCGTTCACATCACGGTTTGCCGCAGTCTCCTTCATCTCCTCGATCTTCATCTGTGCCACGGTCACATAGATCCCGCTCAGCGGCGAGACTCGGATCTCGCGGATGCGGCGCTCATCCAGGTCGCCCTCAACGTGTACAAAGGGCTTGTTCCAGTCCAGAAACTCCTCCTCGTTGATCGCCGATGCGCTGGAGATGAAATTCCGCGGCTTTGTCGCCTTCATCGAGTGCTCCAGGATATTGCCGAAAAGCTTGTCGATATACATCTGCGGATCCTTGCAGATCGCCACATACCCAAATCCCACAGGCGTTCCCTTTTCGGGGAACAGCGGGTCGAGCACGACCGGGTACTTCCCGTGGTCGTACCAGCCGCGGTCACGCAGCAGCGGATCGTTTTCCGAAGCGAAAAGAACGGTACTGCCCACAAACTTTACATAGTGCAGGATCATCCTCCCGCCCGGTGCGCGTTTTTTGTAGTACCAGTCCACCACAACGGACTTCCCGCTGTTGTCAACTGTGTCGTCGTAGAGGTACTCTTTCACGTCGATGACCTTTCCGCCGAGCTTTCCGTGCAGCTGCGGATACTCCTGCTGCAGAAGATCGTCATCCTCCAGTGCCACGATGAAAAGATTGCGCGAGCTCTGAATATCCGTGACCCCCGGCTCCCAGAACAGGTTCAGCAGGTCGATGTTCCGAATGTCGATATCGCCCAGACCGTTTTCCTTGCGATTGTTCCAGAAAACGCCGTAGCAGGGACAGCCGTGCTTGAGTTTTTCCCACCACGCGTCGGAGTAGACCTTCTCATAATCATTCTGTTCAAAGATCACCGGCAGGACCGAAGAGAGCAGCCGTGCGCTTTCCTCGTCGCTTTGTTCGCGCGGCAGAGCCAGCGGCTCGGGCAGATTGTCCATCGCATCGGCGTGCTTGTTCAGAATAACGTTGAAGAGCCATGCACTGGTCGGCTCCGGCGCAGGATGTGCGGGATCGCGGTCCTTGCGGAACACCTCCCAGTGCCGCAGCTTGTACCACAGCTCGTCCTCCACGATGCGGCTCTCCAGACTGCTCTTGCCGCGCTTATAGCTCTGCAGGAGTTCAGCCGCGCGCCGCACCTCCGCCTCTCCGATCGGAGGTTTTTCCTTTGCTCCGCCGAGCAGATGCAGGGCGTCCGCCCGTTCGCGTTCTGTCAGAAATGTCTGCGTATTTTCCATGTCGTTCCCCTTTCTAATATGTTTTGTAAAATGCATATCTGTCGTAGCGTGCCGCCTCGTCCGTCTGCAGCGGATCGAACGCGGCTTTCTTTTTTCTTTCCGCAGGGCGCGGCTTCACAGGGCGTGCCATACAGACGTAGCGGCACATATCCGCGATATGATCCTCCAGCTCGCTGTCTACGTCCTCCGGGCGCACCCTGTCGTATTTCAGCAGCGGCATCGTGCGCAAAAAGCTGCGGCAATTCCGAAACACGTACAGCATCGGCACGCCCGCCTCGTCAAAGCGCAGACGGAAATGCAGCTGCATCCAGCCGGGAATGCGCTGATTGTCCCCCGGCTCAAAATACACGCCGTGTCTGCACGCCGTCTCATAGACGCTCTCGCCGCGGCTCGCATCCCAGATAGACGGGTCGGCGATCCCGATGATGTGCTTTCCTCTGAGCCAGCGGTGCTCCGTCTCCACACGGCGGATCTCCGCAAAGATCTCATCCGGCGTCCATTTCACGCCGGTGTTCGGGACCTCCGTGCAGCCGTACAGCTCCAGAATATGGTAGAGTCTTCCGTCGTGATCCACCGCAAACCAACCGACGGAAAACGGCTTCGCGTAGCCAAAGTCAAATCCGCGATAGATGCGCCAGTCCTCGGGGATCTCAAAGGGCTCGATCACATGCGTCCAAAGCCTGTCGCGGTAGTGCGCGGGGTCATCTCTCCATTCCTCAAACACCGCGCCGCCGTCCACACCCCACTCTCCGTCGCCCGCCACGCGGTAGCGTGTGGGATTGCGCACACGCATCTCCTCAAAGCGCCGCTTGTCCGCCTCGTCGAGCCATTCATTGCAGCGGTAGTTCGTGGTGATGGCAAGCTTGTCCTCACTGTTCGGGGGATCAAAAAACCTTCGCTTGAGCCAGCTCGAGGGCGACCAGGGATTGAACGTGATCGTGATCTGCTTGAAATACCCCTCGGGCACGTCTCCGCGGATCACGTCATCGACCATATCAAAATCTGCCTCGCTCTCGATCTCAAAAGCCTCCTCCACCCAACACCAGCACAGATGTCCTTTCGGGCAGGAGATGGATGCGAGCTTCTGCGGATCGTCCAGCCCCCGGAAGAAGATCTGCTGTCCGGTCGGCTTGTACACGGCGGCAAGCGGCGATACGGTGAAGCTCCAGAATTGTTCCACGTGCAGACGGTGCGCCGCCCACCGCAGATCCGACCAGCAGCTGTCGCGCAGCGTGTTGAAGGTCTTGCGCACGACCAGAAGATTCGCCTCCGGGTACTGCATCAGCCGCACAAGGCAGTTGAGCGCCGTCGTCTTGGATTTCTTTGAGGCGCGGCTTCCTTTGCAGACGCGGTAGCGGCCTTTGAAACGCCAGAAGGCGCCGTAGCCTCCGCCAACAATCTCCGGGACATACATTTCCGCGATTCTATTCGGCAACTTCATTCACCCCTGTCAGAATGATCGGTTCTCCCCCGCCGCTCTCCTCGTCCTGTGGGCGCGTCTTTCCGTAGACGCGGTCGAGCACGATCTCGCAGCACTTGATGCGAAGCTCCGCTTTTACTTCCTCATTGACGATCGTCTCCCGCAGAACGCGGAAAACATCCGGAACGGTCTTTTCCAGTTCCCGAAAAACAGACAGCGCTGCCTCCTGTTTATCCATCGGCTCACCTCGTTTCGCGCCGATCCTATCACGGGCGCGGCGCATCTCCGCCTGTAAAAAGCAAGGCTGTGCGCGGCGCGCGTACGCGTATGATGAAAGCAGTTTCAAAAAAGGAGGAATATGTTATGAAACAAAGACTCGACAAGCTGCTCTCGGTCAAAAGCATCATCACGATTTTCTGCACGCTGATCTTCACCTGCCTCACATTGCGCGGCACGATCTCCGGGCAGGAATTTCTGACGGTCTTCACCGTAGTCGTCGGCTTCTATTTCGGCACGCAGGCCGAGCGAAAGAACGGAGGTGACGCGGTATGAAGCTGCTCCTCATTGCGGGACACGGCGCGGGCGACCCCGGCGCGACGGCAACATACGCCGGGAAACGCTATCGCGAAGCGGACGAGACGCGCGACCTTGCCGCGCGTCTTGCCTCCGAGCTGAAGAAACGTTATGAGATCACGGTCACGCAGTTCGATCCCGCAAAGAATGCCTACACGGAACTGCAGCGCGGAAGATCGCTCGCGGCAAGCTTTTCCGGCTGCGATTATGCGCTGGAGCTCCACTTCAACGCCTCGGGCGTAAGCGCTGCGGACGGCAGACGGAAGGGCACGGAGTGCTATATCCCCGTCGGCGGAGAAGCCGGGCCTGCCGCCGCGCTCTGCGCGGCGCTGCAACCGCTCGGATTCCCAAACCGAGGCGTCAGGCACAAGAACTTCGCAGTCATCTCTGCGGCAAAGCGCGCGGGCGTGCCCGCCGCGCTGCTCGAGGTCTGTTTTCTCGACGATCCGGATGACTGTTCCCTGTGGCTGCAAAACAAGGAAGCCGTTGCTGCAGCGATTGCAGACGGACTTTGCCGAGCATTTTCCCTGCCGCTCAGACAGCCGCGGACAAGCCGCGAGATCGTGCAGACTGCCGCAGGTCTCTCCGACGGCACGATGGACTATCTTGCCTCCTACCGCTGGGGGAAAGAGCTTCTGGACAAGCTCGCAGCCGCGATCACCCGCTGAGCCAATGTAAAAACCCGGCACGGAATCATCCGTGCCGGGTCTCCTTATGCCTTTATGTTAAATTTTTTCAGGAAGATGCGCAGGCGTTCCGTCTCCTCTTCCGTCATCCCCTCTTTTTCCAGACGGTCGAGCATCGACTGTGCGCTTCTCCGATCGCCGCGGCGCAGGAAGAACGAAAGGTCCTCCAGCACCGCATCAAAGCGGCCATCGGCGGTAGGTTCGTTGAATTCCGCCCCGAATTCCACAATGATGATCTGCCGCTTCTCGGCTTCGGTGATGTAGCCGTCTCTGACACAGCGGTCAAGGTATTCCTCCATCGACTCAAGGTTGTTGTAATTGCGCGCCAGATTCACAACATTTTTGTACTGCGGACTTTGGACTTTCGCCGTTTCCTTTTCCGCTCTGCTTCGGCTGCTTCCGCCTGCGGAGCGCGTACGCGGAAGATTGCTCGCGTAGGCTTTTCCCCAGTCATCCGCCTCCTCACGGCGCATCCCCGCCGCCGCAAGCTCTTCGTCCGTCGGACGGTAGCCCGTCTTGTAGATCGTCTGCTGCAGAGCCGCCTTTGCCGCGGTCGTGCCCTTTTTTTGGTATGCGGCGGCAAGCTGCTGCATCTGCACCTCGCTGAGTCCCGCGTTTTTCAGAACTTCAGAGGGAAGCTGCCGCCAGTCTCCGCCGGCCGACAGATGTGCTTCAACGTCCTTCCGTGCCGCTTCCCGCGCGGCGCTCTGTGCCTTGCTCTCATCCTGTTCCCTGCGGTAGTCACGGTCGGCGGCGTCCTTCTCTTCGCGGTAGGCGCGGTCGGCAAGCTCCTTGCCGTATCGGTAGGTCCGTTCGGTCGCGCTTTCCCGCTCCTGCCGCTCGGCACGCTCTGCATCCTGCCAACGTTCATACTCCTCCGCATCCAGCTT
>JAFVWG010000235.1 GCA_017501805.1 Oscillospiraceae bacterium | reverse complement strand
TGGCGGTAACGATCAAACTGCGGGATCGCCAACTGACGAAACGACGCATCGATCTGGATAGTCTGCTTCTCCCGCTCATACACGCCCAGACACGATGCAACGAAGATCGCGCTCGGTTCGACAAGACTGTGAGTAAGGTCGCATTCGATCCGATAGGCGGTCGCCCGCGTCCGCAGGACCTGTTCAAGCTTTTCACATTCTGCCGCAAGGTCGGGGGCAGGCTTGAACCGATTGTATCCCACGCCGATCCCGTTGCCGAGATGCAGGCCGATGATTTCCGTGCCGCACGCCAGGCTGATCTGCTCGGAAAGTCGAATGAGCCCGTCTGCTTTTTGAGAAAGCGTACCGATGCCCGTGGATATCTTATCCGGGCAGACCGAGAGACTGATATCCCTGACCCCGCGCCGCTTGATCATCGGGACAATGACGGTTGCTTCTTCCGCAGTCAAGCCCGCCGTAGGTCTGCCTGACGATGCCGCCAGCCGAAACGCACTGCGTTCCGGTGCTGCGCACAAAAGGCGCACGCGATCCGGAAGGCGCTCCGGGATCAAAAGCGGTGATCCGATCATCAGCGTGACGCCGAGCTCACACAATATTTCTGCCAGCTCCGGTCTCGCACAAAAACCGACGTAGCAGATGCGCTCACCCGGAAACCCGGCAGCGACAGCGATCTGAAGCTCTTCCGGAGAGCGGCAGACCGCATTCATCCCCGCTTCCTTTGCTATGCGGAGAATGTCCGGGAACGGGCTAAGAGCGACCGAAATTTCCCGTACGTGAAGCTGCGGAATAAGAGAAAGGGACTTTGCGCGCTCGCGAAGTCCCTTTTCATCATACAGCAGCACAGGCATACCTGTGCGCCGCAGAATGTTTTCAAGTGTATCATCCGTGAGGAACAGGCGATCTGCCTCACACAGTTCCGTTCTGTTCTCCGTGGATATCTTTTCGGTTATTTTCATAGAGTATAACAAGTCCTTTTAACAGCAGGTCCATATCCAATACGATCTCACGGCGGCAGGCAGGGATCACAAAGCGAGAGATCCCTCCCGTTGCAACGACCGTTACCTTTTCGCCGAGCTCTCCCTCCATACGGTCGATCATACCGTCCAGCATAGCCGCGGCGCCGAGCATCAACCCGCTCTTCATACAGTCGATCGTGTTGCGTCCGATTGCGTGCTTCGGAGCTTCAAGGCTGATCGCCGGAAGCTGCGCGGTTCTCCCCGTCAGCGCCTCCGACGAGATCTTGATGCCGGGACAGATGCTTCCTCCCAGGAACGCTCCGTTGCGGTCCAATACAGAAATCGTCGTCGCAGTTCCCATATCGATCACAATGATCGGCTTCGGATAGTCACGCACTGCCGCAACAGCGGCAGAGATCAAATCGCTGCCGACCTGTGCCGGGTGATCTGCCAGAATGTTCAGCCCCGTCTTCATACCGGGACCGACGACCATCGGTTCGATCCCGGTCATTTTGACCACCGCGCTGCGGACCGAGTTGAGCACCGGCGGCACAACGGATGAAATGATCGCGGCTTCGACGGATTTCGGAGAAATGTCAAAAAGAGACAGGGCGTCCTTCAGTTCCACCCAGTACTGATCCGAGGTTTTGATCCGATCCGTGGCAAAGCGCGCCTTATGCAGGATCTTCCCATTTTCCACAACACCGACAACAATGTTGCTGTTGCCGATATCGATCGCAAGTAACATAATGATCTCTCCTATTCTTGCGTCCGCAGGATGCGGTAGTTTGTAATGACGCCGTGCTCCGTTTCCAGTATGCCGTAGGTACCGCCGCGTCCTCCGACAGTGCCGGGGTTAAAGAGCAGTACATTTTCAAACGTTTCCGTGCAGGGCTGATGCGTGTGCCCAAAAAGTACGGCCTGTGCCTCGGCTTCCAGCGCCGCCAGACCGATCCGCATCAAGCCGAATTTGACTTGGTAGCGGTGCCCGTGTGTCACCATGAAACGAACGCCGTCAATGACAGGCTTCAGCGTCTGCGGTGCATCCGAACCCGGGTCACAGTTCCCCGGAACATAAAGGACCGGCGTGTTCGGCAGAAGTTCGCGCAAACGCAGGGCATCTTCCTCGTGGTCGCCGAGGTGTATGATCTGATCCGGCTTTTCACGTTCGGCCGCGTCAAGCATCGGCGCAATATTCCTGTGTGAATCCGAAAAAACAAGGATCTTCATTTGCGTACACCTTTCCGAATCCGTTTGCATATAGTAGTGCAGGAGGTATCGTATGGGACAAATATCCGGA
>JAFVWG010000234.1 GCA_017501805.1 Oscillospiraceae bacterium | reverse complement strand
GAGACCGGGGAAGCGGAAGTTCGCTTCTCGGTCTCTTGTTTTTTGCGGGAAATGTTCGGATGTTTTTTCCGCTTCGGTCCTGTTTGCGTAAGAAATGAATGCGAGTGGCGTATGTATTTTTCTGAATCACATAAAACCTATTGATTTATGGTCGAAATGTGTTAGAATACTATAATAGTAGTACTATAGGTGTCTTTTTATTTACATATCGATATGTGCTTTATCGATAATATCGATATTTATTAAAAACGACCGTATTTTCGCCGTTTTACGGCGTAAAGGGAGGCTCGATGGCGAGTGGATAAAAGCTCCATACCGAAAGCTACGCTGGGACGCATCCCGAGATATCTCACGTATCTCAGAGAGATTTCCCCGGAAAGAGTTCCTCACATATCGGCAACGACGATCGCGAAAGCGCTGAAGCTCGGCGAGGTTCAGGTGCGAAAGGATCTTTCCATGGTGAGCGGCGCAGGCAGACCGCGGGTCGGGTATGATACGGAAACCCTGGTCAGCCAATTGGAAGACTGCCTCGGCTACAACCAGATGACTTTGGCTGTTTTGGTCGGCGCGGGAAAGCTGGGAAGCGCGCTTTTGCAGTACGACGGCTTTCGCCACTACGGTGTGAAGATCGCTGCGGCGTTTGACTCGAATGAGCACGCCCTTGCTGCGGCTTCCAAAACGGAGATCCTGCCGATGCATCGCTTCTCGGATTTTTGCCGGGAAAACAACGTGGAACTCGGCATCATCACCGTGGGCGAAGCCTCGGCGCAGGAGGTTTGCGACAGAATGGTAGCGAGCGGCATCAAGGCTATTTGGAATTTTGCCCCCTGCAAGCTGCAGGTGCCGGATGATGTCCTGCTTCAGAACGAAAGCCTGGCTTTGTCCTTGGCGCATCTGAGAAATCGTATGTCACGCAACTGATTCGAAAATAGTATTGGAGGAAACGAACATGATCGTTACTGTGTGTATCGGAAGCTACTGTCATATCAAAGGCTCCCGTCTGGTTCTGGAATGCCTGCAAAATCGCATCAGCGAAAACGGGCTGGAAGATAAGGTGAGACTCAAGGGCACGTTCTGCATCGGAAAGTGTCAGGAGGGCGTCTGCGTCACCATCAATGACGAGCTCTTTTCCGTGACGCCGGATTCGGCAGACGAGTTCTTCGAGAAGCAGATCAAGGCAAAGCTCTGAGCACCCGCGAGGGCAGACGAAGGAGACAGACCGATGGAATACTGCGGAGATAAGACGGACGGCGGCGCCGTCCGCGTGAATGTGCTCTTCGGTCCGCCGTCCGACCGTGCCGATGCCGACCGGATGCTTTCCCGCTTCTTCTCGGAGGAGGGGATGCACATGATCTGCGGCGGCACAACCGCCGGCATCGCGGCAGCGTTTTTGAAAAAACCGCTGGCGGCAAGCCTTGATTATGAGGACGAGGATATCCCGCCTACGGCGGAGCTGGAGGGTGCGGATCTCGTCACCGAAGGTGTGATCACCGTCGGGCGCGTGCTGGAATACGCGAAGGATCTCCTCGGAGAAAAACGGCTTTGCGAAACGTGGCAATGTCAAAAGGACGGCGCTTCGCTTTTGAGCAGAGCACTCTTCGGAGAGGCAAGCGATATTCACCTCTACATCGGCAGAGCGGTAAACCCCGCCCACGAAACGCCGGATCTTCCGATCGGCTTTGACGTGAAGATGCACCTTGCGGAAGAGCTTGCCGACTGCCTTGAAAAGATGGGCAAAAAAATAAGCATCACATACTTCTGAAAAAGAGAAGCAGAGAAATATGCGAACAGACGCGGATGCCGCGGACGGATCGCAGAAAGATGAAAGGCGGAAAAAACTATGAGCAAAATCACCGTTATCGGATCGGGCAACGTCGGATCCACGATCGCATACACGCTTACTACGATGGGAATTGCTTCCGAAATCGTTATGATCGATATCAATCAGGAAAAGTCACTCGGCGAAGCAATGGACATCAGACAGGGCACCTGCTTCTGCACGCCTGTGGATATTTACGCCGGCTCGTATGCCGACGCCAGAAATTCGGAAATCGTGGTCATCACTTCTGGCATCGCGAGAAAGCCCGGTCAGTCCCGTCACGATCTTGCACAGGCCAACGTGGAGATCATCAAGAGCATTGCCGACAAGATCGTCCCCGTCGCGCCCAATGCTACTTACATCATCGTCAGCAACCCCGTTGACGTTCTGACCTATGTGTTCCTCAAGCACACGGGGCTGCCCAAGGAGCGCGTCATCGGCTCGGGCACGGTCCTCGATACGGCAAGACTGCGCTCGCGCATCTCGGAATACTACACCGTGAACCAGAAAAACGTGCACGCCTACGTGCTCGGCGAACACGGCGACAATTCCTTCGTCCCCTGGTCGCTTGCCAACATTTCCAATGTGCCGATCGAGGCCTTTAAGGACGCGATCCAGAGCAAGACGGAATATCCCGATTTCGTTAAGAGCGAAGTGGAAGAGTATATGCGCACCTCCGGCTCGCGGATCATTCAGCGCAAGGGCGCTACCTTCTACGCGGTCTCGATCTCGGTGTGCCATATCTGCAAGTGTCTGCTCAGCGGCGTTGAGACGATGCTCACCGTTTCGACTTTGGTGAACGGCGAATACGGCGTTGACGATGTCTGTCTGAGCCTGCTCAACGTTGTGGGCAAAAAGGGCGCATACGCCAAGGTCATACTCCCCCTGAACGAGGAGGAAATTGCGGCGCTGCATAAAAGTGCAAAGGTCCTGAAAGATCTGATCAAAACCTTGAATATCTAAAATTTAATTCGGAAAGAGGTATAAGAAAATGGACTATCGTATCGAACACGACTCTATGGGTGAAGTGAAGGTGCCTGCCGATAAACTTTGGGCTGCGCAGACGCAGAGAAGTCACGAGAATTTCGAGATCGGTGTGGGCATCGAGACGATGCCCGGCGAGATCATTCACGCGTTCGGCGTGCTGAAAAAGGCCGCCGCCATCACCAACAACGCCCTGCGTCCGGAGAAGATGACCGCAGAAAAGCTGGAGGCGATCAAGGCCGCCTGCGATGAAATTATGGCGGGCAAACTCAACGACAACTTCCCGCTGGTCGTGTGGCAGACGGGCTCCGGCACGCAGTCCAACATGAACGCAAACGAGGTCATCGCCAACAGAGGCAATGAGATCCTCGGCAAGAAGCTGCTGCATCCCAACGATGACGTCAATATGAGCCAGTCCTCCAACGACACCTTCCCCACGGCGATGCATATCGCGGCGGTGCTCATTCTGGAAGATAAGCTGATCCCCGCCGTCGAGGAGCTGGTTGCGACTTTCAAGAGACTTGAGGAAGAAAACGAAGGCATCGTCAAGAGCGGACGTACCCATCTGCAGGATGCCACGCCCATCAAGTTCAGCCAGGAGATCAGCGGCTGGCGCTCCAGCCTCGAAAAGGACATTGAACTGATCAAGCGCTCCATCGAGCCTCTGTATGAGCTTGCACTCGGCGGAACGGCGGTCGGCACGGGTCTCAACGCGCCCCCCGCTTTTTCCGAGACGGTTGCCGCGGAAGTGGGCAACATCACGAAAAAGCCCTTTGTCACCGCTTCCAACAAATTCCACGCACTCACCTCCAAGGATGAGCTTGTGTTTGCCCACGGCGCGATCAAGGCGCTGGCTGCCGATATGATGAAGATCGCAAACGACGTGCGCTGGCTGGCTTCCGGTCCGCGTGACGGTCTCGGCGAGATCTTTATTCCCGAAAACGAGCCCGGCTCCTCCATTATGCCCGGCAAGGTGAATCCCACCCAGTGCGAGGCGGTCACGATGGTCGCGGTTCAGGTTATGGGCAACGATGTTGCGGTGGGTCTTGCCGCTTCGCAGGGCAACTTTGAACTGAACGTCTTTATGCCGGTCTGCATCTACAACTTCCTGCAGTCGGCGAGACTGATGGCGGAAGCGATCCGCTCCTTCAACAAGAACTGCGCGGTCGGAATCAAGGCGAACAAAGAAAAGATGCACCACAATCTGCACAACTCCCTGATGCTCGTTACGGCACTCAATCCCTACATCGGATACGAAAACGCCGCCAAGACCGTGAAGAAGGCGTTCAAGGACGACATTTCCCTGAAAGAAGCCTGCGTGGAGCTCGGCTTCCTGACGGCAGAAAAATTTGACGAGGTATTCCATCCCGAAGAAATGGTTTGATTCGGAGGTATAAACATGAAGGTTGCATATTTTCCGGGCTGTACGCTGAAGAACAAGGCCAAGGAGCTGGATCTGTATGCACGCAAATCCGCGGAGGCGCTGGGAGTCACGCTCGAAGAAATTGAAAACTGGCAATGCTGCGGCGGTGTGTTTACTACCGCGAAAGATGAGATTGCAACGAAACTTTCCTCCGTCCGTGCGCTGAAGGATGCGCACAGAAAGGAACAGCCGCTCGTGACCGTTTGCTCGGCTTGCCACAATGTTATCAAGCAGACCAATCACGCCATGCAGACCGATGCGGAATTTTCCGACAAGGTCAGCCGCTATATGGACGAAGAGGATGCGTATCTCGGCGAGACGAAGGTGTATCATTATCTGGAGATGCTGCGCGATCTTGTCGGCTTTGACGCGCTGAAGGAAAAGATCGTAAACCCGCTTGCGGGGAAGAAGATCGCGGCGTATTACGGCTGCCTGCTGCTCAGACCGAACAGCGTGATGCAGATGGACGATCCCGAAAATCCCACCATTATGGAGGATTTTATCAAGGCGCTCGGCGCAGAACCGGTCGTGTACGCGATGCGCAATGAGTGCTGCGGCGGCTATGTCAGCGTGGAAAGCCCCGAACTTGCAAAAGAAAAGAGCAATGCCGTTGTGAACAATGCAAAAGCGCAGGGCGCACAGATGCTGATCACGGCTTGCCCGCTGTGCAAGTACAATCTGGTGAAAAACGGAGCGGATATTCCCGTGGTGTATATCACCGAACTTTTGGCAGAGGCGCTCGGCGTAAAGGAGGATACAAATGCATAACAACAAGTATCTTCGCGAGGAACTGATCCGCCAGAGCGGTGTGAATCCCCGGAAATGTATGAAATGCGGCAAGTGCACCGCCACCTGCCCTGCCTTTGACGAGATGGAGTATCATCCTCATCAGTTCGTCAGCATGGTGGAGACGGGTGACATTGAGCCGCTGCTCAACTCGGAATCGCTCTACAAGTGCCTGTCCTGCTTCGCCTGTGTGGACAGATGCCCCAGAAGCGTGGAGCCCGCCAAGCTGGTGGAGGCCGTGCGCCTGAGCGTGATCAGAAAACAGGGTGCGAACCGTATGACGGCTGACGATGTGCCCGCCCTGCTGGACGAGGACATCCCGCAGCAGCTGCTGGTCAGCGCATTCAGAAAATACAGCAAGTAAGGAGGAAAAGACAAATGCAAAGAGTTGGCGTTTTTGTATGTTGGTGCGGCAGCAATATTGCAGGCACGGTCGATGTGCAGGCAGTATCCGAAGCCTTAAAAAACGAACCCGGTGTCGTCTTTTCCGCCAATTACCAATATATGTGCTCTCAGGCAGGTCAGGAAATGATCATCAATGCCGTGAAGGAGCATAATCTTACCGGTCTCGTGATTTGCTCCTGCTCGCCGCGTATGCACGAAGCCACCTTCCGCAAGACGGCGGCTGCGGCAGGTCTCAACCCCTATATGGTCGAGATCGCCAACATTCGTGAGCAGTGCTCCTGGGTCCATAAGGATATGGTGACCGGCACCGAGAAGGCCATTATTCTCGGCAAGGCGGCGATCGCGAAGGTGAACCTGAACGCTCCGCTCACGCCCGGTGAGACGCCCGTGACCAAGCGCGCGCTGGTGATCGGCGGCGGCATTGCCGGCATTCAGACCGCTCTGGACATCGCGGACGCGGGCTTTGAGGTCGACATTGTCGAAAAGAAGCCCACCATCGGCGGCAAAATGGCGCAGCTGGATAAAACCTTCCCGACGCTCGACTGCGCGGCCTGCATTCTGACCCCCAAAATGGTGGATGTTGCGCAGAATGACAAGATCCGCATTTTCTCCTACAGTGAAGTTTCGGAGATCAAGGGCTTCGTCGGAAACTTTGATGTTACGATCAAAAAGAAAGCAAGATATGTCAAGGAAGAGATCTGCACGGGCTGCGGCGCCTGCGTTGAAATGTGCCCGATGAAGAAAGTCCCCAACGAGTTCAACCTCGGTATGGACAATCGCACGGCGGTTTACATTCCCTTTGCACAGGCGGTGCCGAAGGTGGCTACCATCGACCCCAATGCCTGCAATATGCTGAAAAACGGCAAGTGCGGTCTTTGCGCCCGCTTCTGCACCGTGGGTGCGATTGACTACACCCAGAAAGATGAGTTTATCGCGGAAAAATACGGCGCGATCGTTGTGGCGACCGGCTTTAACCCCATCAGCATGGACAAGTTTGACGAGTTTGCCTACAACCAGTCCAAAGACGTGATCACGTCTCTGGAATTTGAACGTCTTACCAATGCCGCAGGTCCGACTGCCGGTCATCTGGAGCGTCCGTCCGACGGCAAGTCGCCCAAGACGATCGTCTTTGTGCAGTGCGTCGGTTCACGCTGTGACGCCTGCGCCGAAAAGGGCAAGGAATACTGCTCGAAGATCTGCTGCATGTATACGGCGAAGCACGCGATGCTCGTCCGGGACAAATATCCCGAAACGGAAGTGTATGTCTTCTACATCGACGTGAGAACGCCCGGCAAGAACTTTGACGAGTTCTACCGCCGTGCGGTGGAAGAATACGGCGTGAAATACATAAAGGGTATGGTCGGCAAGGTGACGCCCGAAGGCGACAAACTGAAGGTGCAGGCCTCCGATCTGCTCGCAAACAAGCAGCTGCACATCGACGCGGACCTCGTTGTTCTGGCAGCGGCGATCGAACCGGATCGCTCCGCTCGTCCGCTTGCGACGATGCTTACCGCGAGTATGGATACCAACGACTTCTTCACCGAAGCGCACCCGAAGCTTCGCCCCGTGGAAAGCCCCACGGCAGGCGTGTTCCTCTCCGGCACCTGCCAGGGACCGAAGGACATCCCCGAGACGGTTTCTCAGGCGAGTGCGGCGGCTGCGAAGGTGATCGGCCTGCTTGCAAAGGATAAGCTTACGGGCAACCCCTGCGTTGCAAGCTCGAACGAACTGATGTGCAACGGCTGCTCTTCCTGCGCGAATGTGTGCCCCTACGGCGCGATCACGTACGAAGAAAAAGAATTCCGCATGCCCGACAGAACGACCAAGCTCAGAAGAGTGGCGTCGGTCAATCCGGCGGTTTGTCAAGGCTGCGGCGCCTGCACCGTCGCGTGTCCGTCGGGAGCGATGGATCTGAAGGGCTTTGCAAACCTGCAAATTATGGCGGAGGTTGACGCAATATGCAAGTAAAAGAATATAAGCCGCTCATCGTTGCGTTTTGCTGCAACTGGTGCTCTTACGCAGGTGCTGACCTCGCGGGCAACAACCGTCTGGCCTATCCTGCCGATGTAAAAATTATTCGCGTTCCGTGCTCCTGCCGCGTGAACCCCATGTTTATTCTGCGTGCGTTCCAGCGCGGAGCCGACGGCGTGATCCTCTGCGGCTGCCATCCCGGCGACTGCCACTATACGTCGGGCAACTATTACACCCGTCGTCGCATGGCGGCGCTGTTCTCCATGCTGGACTTCCTCGGCATTGAGAAGGAACGCACCCGCGTGGAATGGGTCTCCGCCGCAGAAGGCGCAAAGTTTGCCGCCACGATGAACGATTTCGTTCAGACGGTGGCTGCACTGGGTGAAAACAAGAGATTGGAGGATCTGAGATGCAAAAAGTAACGCGTGAGCAGCTGATCGCAAAAGCATCGGAACTCCTTTCCAACGGAACTGTCAGTCTGGTTCTGGGCTGGGGCAAGGGTGAGTTTGACTACGATGTTACGCCTACTGTTTTCGAGTCCGCCGAGGAACTGAATGACGGCTTTGTGTTCCATGATTTCTGCGGTGCGAACTTCTCGAAATATCTTGTCTCCAAAGCGGCAAAGGCAGAGGGGAAGATCCTCGTGTTTTTGAAGCCTTGCGACACCTACAGTTTCAATCAGCTCCTGACCGAGCATCGCTTCGACCGCGAGAAGGTATATGCCGTCGGCATTCCCTGCGAGGGTATGGTGGATATTGCCAAGGTCAAGGCGGTCAGCGGTGACGGCATTGCTTCGATCAAAGCGGACGGCGACAAGCTGCTTGTTTCCACCCTGTACGATGATGCCCCCGTTGCGGTGGAAACCAAAGAGGTTCTCGCCGAGCGCTGCGTGAATTGCAAGAGCAAAAAGCACGTGGCCTACGATGAACTGATGGGCGAAGACGGCGATGTTCTGGACTCGAACCGTTTCGACGAGGTGGAGCGCATCGAGGCGATGACCGCAGATGAGCGATACGCCTTCTGGCAGAACGAGCTTTCCCGCTGCATCCGCTGCAACGCCTGCCGCGATGCATGCCCCGCCTGCACCTGCGAAAAGTGCGTGTTCGACAATCCGAAATCCGGCGTGGAAAACAAATCTCCCGCGAACGAATTCGAGGAGAAACTGTTCCACATCATCCGCGCGTACCACGTTGCCGGTCGCTGCACCGACTGCGGCGAATGCTCGCGAGTCTGCCCGCAGAACATCCCGCTGCATCTGCTGAACCGTAAATTCATCAAGGATATGAACGAATTTTACGGCGAATATCAGGCAGGCGCCGAGGTCGATTCCCGCGCACCGCTGGTGAACTACACCACCGAAGATCCGGAGCCGGGCGAAGTCTTGGATAGGGGGGATCGCAATGCGTAAATGTTCTTTGGATAAAATCGACGCACTGTTTGCTGAAATTGCAAAGAATGCTGCCCTGTATCTCCCTGTCGACCAGACCGACGGCAGCGCAGCGTATAAAAAATGGTCCGAAGGCACGGTTTGGAGCAAGACTCTGAACACCGTCCGCAGCCCCAAGGATTTCTTCTTCCCCCAGACGGAGGATCTGATGAAGTTCAAGACCGAGGGAAAAAACATCGAGGTGGAAGACATCCGCTCCGAGGCGGAGGATTTCGTGGTTTTCGGCGTTCGCGCCTGCGACGTCAGAAGCTTCGATGTGCTTGACCGCGTGTTCCTGACGGAGCCTGTGGACAGCTTTTACGCGAACAGAAGAAAGCACGGCGTCATTGTGTCACTTGCTTGTACAAGACCTGTCGAGACCTGCTTCTGCAAGACCTTCGGCATCGATCCCGCCGCTCCGGCGGGAGATATCTCCGCGTGGAAGACCGAAACGGAGATCTTCTTCGAAGCCAACACCGAAAAGGGTGCTGCGCTTCTCGAGACCCTCTCGGCGCTGACCGAGCCGGGCGATGCTTCGGCAGTTGCGGAGCAGAAGGAAAAGATCGCCGCCGTGATGGCAAAGCTTCCCCTGAGGGACCTCACGACCGACGGCTTCGGCGGCGGAAAAACAAACGAATTGTTTGACCATCCCGCGTGGGAAGAGCTGTCTTCCGCCTGCCTCGGCTGCGGCACCTGCACCTTCGTGTGCCCGACCTGCCAGTGCTACGACATCAAGGACTTCAACACCGGAAACGGCGTTGTCCGCTTCCGCTGCTGGGACTCCTGCATGTATTCCGAGTTCACGAAAATGGCGCACGGCAATAACCGCCTGACCCAAAAGGAGCGCTTCCGTCAGCGTTTTATGCACAAGCTGGTGTATTATCCCGAAAACAATGAGGGACTGTTCAGCTGTGTGGGCTGCGGACGCTGCCTTGCCAAATGCCCCATTTCGATGAATATCGTGAAAGTGATGAAAAAGATCGGAGGGAATAAAGGTGAATAACGTGAACGATACTTTAATTCCGAAGATCGCCGTCATTACCGATGTGCGTATCGATACGCCCGACATCAAAACGTTCCGCGTGGTGACGCCCGACGGCAAAAAGGCCTTCGACCATATGCCCGGTCAGTGCGCGATGCTGTCCATTCCGGGCGTCGGCGAAGCGATGTTTTCCATCACCTCGTCGCCCACGAACACGGAATTTATGGAGTTTTCCATTAAAAAATGCGGCTGCGTGACCGAATGGCTGCATCAGGCGGAGGTCGGTCAGCAGATCACCATCCGCGGCCCTTACGGCAATCCCTTCCCCGTGGACGATGTGTTCGCGGGAAAAGACCTGCTCTTCATCGCCGGCGGCGTCGGTCTGGCCCCGCTTCGCTCGGTCATCAACTACTGCCGCCATTACCGCGACCGTTACGGTAAGATCGATATCGTATACGGCTCCCGCAGCAAGGACGATCTGCTGGATTATCAGGAGATCATAAGCGAATGGTCCACCGATAGCGGTGTCAATGTACATCTGACCATCGATAACCCGCAGGAGGGCTGGGACGGACATGTCGGCTTTGTTCCCAACTATGTGAAGGAACTCGGCTTCGACACCAATAAAGTCGCAGTCCTGTGCGGTCCTCCCATTATGATCAAGTTCACACTGGAAGGTCTGTGCGCGATCGGCTTCGACAAGACCAACGTGTACACGACGCTGGAGCTTCGTATGAAGTGCGGCGTGGGCAAATGCGGACGCTGCAACGTGGGCTCCAAATACGTTTGCAAGGACGGTCCTGTATTCCGCTGCGATGAACTGGACGAACTGCCCAGTGAGTATTAAGGAGATGTTAGTATGGAAAAAATGGTGAACATTTACCTTTACGGCAAAAAGTATGAGGTCCCCGAGAGCCTTACGATCATGAATGCTATGGAATATGCCGGTTACCAGCTCGTTCGCGGTGTCGGCTGCCGTTGCGGATTCTGCGGTGCGTGTGCTACAATATACCGGATCAAGGGTCAGCAGGAGCTCAAGACCTGCCTTGCATGCCAGACCAAGGTCGAGGACAATATGTATATTGCCACGCTTCCGTTCTTCCCGCTGGTGAAGCAGCCCTATGAGCTCGAGAACGTGAAGCCCACCGAGCAGATCATGATGCAGCTGTATCCCGAGATTTACGCCTGCATCGGCTGCAACGCCTGCACCAAGGCCTGCCCGCAGGAACTGAATGTTATGCAGTACATTGCCTACGCGCAGAGAGGCGACTTTGAAAAGTGCGCCGAGGAGTCCTTTGACTGCGTGATGTGCGGCATTTGCTCCGCCCGCTGCCCCGCCGGCATTACCCATCCGCAGGTGGGCCTTCTGGCAAGACGCATCAACGGCAAGTATCTCGCGCCCGAGACCCGGCATCTTCTGGATCGTGTCGCCGAGATCGAGAACGGCGGCTGCGAAGCCGATCTGCAGGATATTATGAAAAAGACTGCGGAAGAGCTGAAGGAAATGTATAACAACCGTGATTTTGAGAAATAAGGGGGTGCGGTGCTATGTATACAAAAGAACAACTCGAATCCATTAAAAAGGTAGAGGCCACCCGCGAAGAACGCCTCAAGCAGGTTCTTGCCGGCAACCATCCCAGACGTATGACTGCCGAGGAAAAGGATCAGGTTCTGCTGGAGAACCATCCCGACCATATCAAGTCCCAGTTCGCCGAGCTGAAAATCGGTCCGAACAAGGGCGAAAAGGTGCCGCTGGAGCTGGCTGAGACCCTGCAGGCAAATCCCCGTATCGACCCGAAGGATATCGACCTGACCAAGTTCGATTACGACGTCGATGTGCTCGTGATCGGCGGCGGCGGCGCAGGCTCTGCAGCTGCCATTATGGCGCACGAAAACGGCGCGAATGTTATGATCGTCACCAAGCTTCGCCACGGCGATGCCAACACGATGATGGCGGAAGGCGGCATTCAGGCTGCCGACAAGCCCAATGACAGCCCCGCGCAGCACTATCTTGACGTTATGGGCGGCGGACACTTCAAGAATGTCCCCGAGCTGGTTTACAAGCTCGTAAACGATGCGCCTGTCTGCATCAAGTGGCTCAACGACCTCGGCGTTATGTTCGACAAGGAAGCCGACGGCACGATGGTGACCACCCACGGCGGCGGCACTTCCAGAAAGCGTATGCACGCCTGCAAGGACTACTCCGGTGCGGAAATTATGCGTGTTTTGCGCGATGAGGTGCAGAACCGTCAGATCCCCGTTGTGGATTTCATTTCCGCGATCGAGATCATCAAGGACGAAAACGGCAAGGCTGCCGGTGCGGTCCTGATGAATATGGAGACGAAAGAGATCCTCGTGGCACGCGCCAAAACCGTGATCATCGCCACCGGCGGTGCGGGTCGTATGCACTACCAGGGCTTCCCGACCTCCAACCACTACGGCGCTACGGCGGACGGACTGGTTATGGCATATCGCGCGGGCGCACCGCTCCTGTATGCCTACACCCTGCAGTATCACCCCACGGGCGCGGCGTATCCCTCGCAGATCTTCGGCGCGCTGGTCACCGAGAAGGTGCGCTCCATCGGCGCACAGCTCATCAATGCCGACGGCGAAGCCTTTATGTATCCGCTCGAGACGCGTGACGTCTGCGCTTCCTCTGTTATCAGAGAGTGCCGCCGCGGCAAGGGCGTGGACACCTTCAACGGCGGTCAGGGCGTCTGGCTCGACTCTCCGATGATCGATATGATCCACGGCGATGGAACGATCGAAAAGAGAATTCCCGCGATGATGCGTATGTATCTGAAATACGGCATCGATATGCGCAAGCAGCCGATCCTGATCTATCCCACGCTCCACTATCAGAACGGCGGCATCAAGATCGCCGACAACGGTATGTCCGATGTTGAAAATCTCTTCGTTGCCGGTGAGGCCGTCGGCGGTATCCACGGCGAAAACCGTCTGATGGGCAACTCCCTGCTGGATATCATCGTCTTCGGACGCAATGCCGGCGTGCATGCCGCCGCCGTTGCCAAGAATACGACTGCAAGCGACAAGCTGAATCTCGACCACGTGGAAAGCTTCAAGAAGGAAATGGCCGATGCGGGCATCAAGACCGATAAAGTCTCTCCCAAGCTGATCCCCAACTACACCAAGCAGAAGGATTTCTAAGGGGGGAAGCGCAATGAAGTTTTTTGACGGAGTCATCTCCATTAACGACATCTACACGCTGCTTTTTGTGGTGTTCGGCGTTCTGCTTTTCGGCTATGCATTGGGCAGGATCACCGTGAAGGGTGTCTCGCTCGGTGATGCGGGCGTGTTCATCATCGCTCTGCTCGTCGGCGCGCTGTGCTTCAGCGTGACCCCCGACGGACTGGTATTCAGCGCATCGGCAAAGCCGTACGACTACAAAACGGCTATGAAACTGATCGAAGGTCTGGGACTTGTTTTGTTTGTTACCTCTGTCGGTTACATCGCAGGTCCGAAATTCTTCGGCAACTTCAAAAGGAATTTTAAGTCCTATGTTCTGCTCGGACTGATCATCATTCTTGCGGGCGGACTTTCCGCAGCTGCCTGCATCTATGCCGGCGAAGTGTTCGGCTACGGCGCAACGATCACGGATCAGGACGGCTTTGTGGCGATGATCGTCGGTCTGCTTTCCGGCTCTCTGACCTCGACGCCCGCGTTCTCCGCCGCAAAGGCTACGGTCGATCCCTCGTATGAGGGGCTGGTATCGGTCGGTCACGGCATTTCCTACATCTTCGGTGTTGTGGGCGTTGTGCTTTTCGTGCAGCTCATCCCGAAGCTTGTGAAAGCCAATATGGATGAAGAGCGTGCAAAACTGATCGTGAAGTCCGAGAAGGAAGAGAAAAAGAGCAGCAAAAAGCTCTTCGAGATCGACCATATGGGCGTTGCCGGATTTGCGCTGGCTGCCATTCTGGGCGTGCTGGTCGGCAATATCAAGATCCCGCTGACCGCAAACGGACTTTCCGGCACCTGCTTCTCGCTGACCGCGACCGGCGGCTGCCTGCTGATGAGCCTTGTTTTGGGACATTTCGGCAAGATCGGACCTGTCAGCATTATGCCGGCGCAGAGCACGCTGAAGCTCTTCCGCGAACTGGGTCTGGTGCTGTTCCTTGTCGGCGCGGGCATCCCCGGCGGTGCGGAATTCATCGCCAACTTTGACCCGATGTATTTCGTTTACGGCGTTGTGATGACCGTTGTTCCGATGATCGTCGGCTTCCTGTTTGCGAAATATGTTTTGAAGCTGAGCCTTCTCAACAACCTCGGTTCTCTCACCGGGGGTATGACGTCAACCCCTGCTCTGGGTACTTTGATCGGTGTTGCGGGTACGGAGGATGTAGCGGCTGCGTACGCTGCCACATACCCGGTCGCACTCATTGCAGTTGTGTTAGTTTCCCAGTTTTTGATTATTTTGTTTTAATTTTTAAATGAAGAAAGGTGAAAACTATGAAGAACATTGATTTGACCAAGTATGGCATCAACGGCGTGAAGGAAATCATTCGCAACCCCTCTTACGAGGAACTGTTTGTTGCCGAAACCGATGCTTCTCTGGAAGGCTACGAAAAGGGCCAGGTCACCGAGCTCGGCGCCGTTAACGTTATGACCGGCATCTACACCGGCCGTTCCCCCAAAGACAAGTTCATCGTTATGGACGCCAACTCCAAGGACACCGTGTGGTGGACCTCCGACGAGTTCAAGAACGACAACCATCCCTGCAGCGAAGAGACCTGGGCAGCCCTGAAGGATCTCGCTGTCAAACAGCTGTCCAACAAGAAGCTGTACGTTGTCGACGTGTTCTGCGGCGCGAACGCCGACTCCAGAATGGCGATCCGCTTCATCATGGAAGTGGCATGGCAGGCGCATTTCGTCAAGAATATGTTCATCAACCCCACCGCCGAAGAGCTGGAAAACTTTGAGCCTGACTTCATCTGCTACAACGCTTCCAAGGCAAAGGTTGAGAACTATAAGGAACTCGGCCTGAACAGCGAGACTGCTTCCGTCTTCAACATCACCTCCCGTGAGCAGGTCATCCTCAACACCTGGTACGGCGGCGAAATGAAGAAGGGTATGTTCTCCATGATGAACTACTACCTGCCGCTCAACGGCATGGCTTCCATGCACTGCTCCGCCAACACCGATATGAACGGCGAAAACACCGCCCTGTTCTTCGGCCTGTCCGGCACCGGCAAGACCACCCTCTCCACCGACCCGAAGCGCCTGCTGATCGGCGACGACGAGCATGGCTGGGACGATAAGGGCGTCTTCAACTTCGAGGGCGGCTGCTACGCGAAGGTCATCAACCTCGACAAGGAGTCCGAACCCGATATCTACGCTGCCATCAAGCGCAACGCTCTGCTCGAGAACGTTACGGTTGACGCGAACGGCGTCTGCGACTTTGCCGACGGTTCCGTGACCGAGAACACCCGCGTTTCCTACCCGATCGACCACATCGAGAAGATCGTTCGCCCGGTTTCCGCCGCTCCCGATGCGAAGAACGTCATCTTCCTCTCCGCTGACGCTTTCGGCGTTCTGCCTCCGGTCTCGATCCTCTCGCCCGAGCAGGCTCAGTACTACTTCCTGTCCGGTTTCACCTCCAAGCTCGCAGGTACCGAGCGCGGCATCACCGAGCCCACCCCGACCTTCTCCGCTTGCTTCGGTCAGGCGTTCCTGGAACTGCATCCGACCAAGTATGCCGAGGAACTGGTCAAGAAGATGGAAAAGAGCGGCGCGAAGGCGTACCTCGTCAACACCGGCTGGAACGGCACCGGCAAGCGTATCTCCATCAAGGACACCCGCGGCATCATCGATGCGATCCTCGACGGCTCCATCCTGAAGGCCGACACCAAGACCATCCCGTACTTCAACCTCGAAGTTCCCACGGCTCTTCCCGGCGTTGACAGCGGCATCCTCGATCCGCGCGACACCTACGCTGATGCGTCTGTGTGGGATACCAAGGCGAAGGATCTCGCTTCCCGCTTTGTCAAGAACTTTGACAAGTATACCGGAAACGAAGCCGGCAAGGCTCTGGTCGCCGCAGGCCCCAAGTGCGAGTAAGAAATATCTGATCGCCTGATCGGAGAATTTCTCGGAAAACAAGAAAAAGCACGTTACCGAAAGGTAACGTGCTTTTTTATATGCGATTGGGGATCAGCCCGGGGGCCAGGTCATATCGCGGCCTGCAAGTACGTGGAAGTGCAGGTGGAAGACGCTCTGCTGCGCCTGCTTGCCGCAGTTGGAGACCACACGGAAATCGGTGATGCCGAGATCCTTGGTCACCTTGGAGATGACCTCGAAGCAGTGCGCCACGACGGCGGAGTTTTCCTCCGTGACCGCGCCGCAGGAGGCAATGTGCGCCTTGGGAATCACAAGGAAGTGGGTGGGCGCCTGCGGGTCGATATCGTAGAAGGCGAAAACGGTTTCGTCCTCGTAGACCTTCTTCGAGGGGATCTCGCCCGCGGCGATCTTACAAAACAGACAATCGGACATGGTGATTCTCCTTTCCGTTATCAAGAAAGCTGCTTCTGAACAAAATCATCGACCGCTGCCAGCGCATCGTCCAGCTTCAGCACATCGCTGCCGCCGCCCATTGCGCTGTCGGGCTTGCCGCCGCCCTTGCCGCCGCAGATGGGGGCGATGGTGCGGATGATGTCGCCCGCCTTCACGCCCTGCGCCACGGCGTTTTTGCCGCAGACGGCGAGCAGGGTGATCTTGTCGCCGTTGACCGCCGAAAGGACGGCAACAACGTCATCGTCACGGTCGCGGATGAAGTCGCCGAGCTTGCGGAGATCGTTTGCGTCCATCGCACCCTGCGAGGTCGTGACCACGTGCAGAGAGCCGATGTTTCTCGCGCCGAAGAGCACGCGCTCCACGTCGCCGGAGAGCAGACGGTCTTTCATCTTTTCCAGATTCTGCCGCAGCTCGAGCATCTCCTGCATGTGGGCCTTGATCTTGCCGATCAGGTCCGCGGGCGTGGTTTTGAGCAGCTCAGCTGCCGTTTCGACCTTTTCCTCCATCGCGTGCATACGCTGCAGCACCGCTTCGCCGCAGATCGCTTCGATCCGGCGCACGCCGGAGGCGACGGACGCCTCGGAGATGATGCGGAAGAGTCCGACCTCGGCGGTGTTGTCAACATGCGTGCCGCCGCAGAGCTCCATCGACTCCGTCTTTCCGTTTTTCGCCATCGTGACGACGCGGACGGTGTCGCCGTATTTCTCTCCGAAGAGCGCGGTCGCACCGCGCCGCTTTGCTTCCTCAACGGGAAGCTCTTCCGTGGTGACGGGCAGTGCGGAAAGCACCGCTGCGTTCACCTGTTTTTCGATCTCACGCCGCTCCTCGGGGGTGACGGCGGAAAAATGCGTAAAGTCAAAGCGCAGATGGTCCGGCTCAACAAGGCTGCCGGCCTGATGCACATGGTCGCCGAGGACGCGCAGGAGTACGGACTGCAGCAGATGCGTGGCACTGTGCGCGCGGCGGATGGCTTTGCGGCGGTCGGCCGTCGGCTCTGCGAAGACCGTATCGCCGACCTTGAGCGTGCCGTTTTCCAGAACGCCCTGGTGCATAAACTTGCCGCCCTTATTCTTCTGCACACCGCTTACGGTAAAGAGAACGCCGTCAGCCGTCAGCGTGCCGGTGTCGCCGACCTGACCGCCCATTTCGGCGTAGAGCGCCGTGCGGTCCAGAACGACGATCGCTTCCGTTCCCGCCGCGACGGTGTCGCGCGGCTCGCCCTCGGCGATGATGGCGAGGACCTTGGCTTCCGTGCCGCCTTCGCCGTAGCCGACGAACTCCGTTGCGGGGACATCCTTGCCGAAGGCGACGTCCGCCCAGCCGAGGTCTCCGAGCGCTTTGCGCGCTTCACGGGCGCGTTCTTTCTGCTCCTTCATCAGCTCGTGGAATGCGGCTTCATCGACCTCCAGACCTTCGTCGCGGACCATTTCCAGCGTCAGGTCGATGGGGAAGCCGTAGGTGTCGTAGAGCTTGAAGGCGTCCGCGCCGGAGAAGGTCGTCTCGCCCTTTTCCTTATGCGCGGCGAGCATCTCCGCGAAAATGCGCAGACCGCCGTCGATGGTCTTGGCAAAGTTTTCTTCCTCGGTACGGGTGACGCGGGTGATATACTCCTGCTTCTCGCGCAGGTCGTTGTATTCGCATTCGTTGACCGCCACGACGGTGTCGACGATCTCATACAGGAACGGGCGGTTCACACCGAGGAGCTTTCCGTGCCGCGCGGCGCGGCGCAGCAGGCGGCGCAGGACATAGCCGCGTCCTTCGTTGGAGGGCAGGACGCCGTCGCAGATCATAAACGAAGCCGAGCGGATGTGGTCCGTGATGACGCGGAGAGACACATCGCTCGCGGCGCTGTCGCCGTAGTGCGCGCCGGTGAGCTCGGAGACCTTGTTGGTGATGTGCATCACGGTGTCCACGTCGAAGAGACTGCCAACGCCCTGGCAGACGACCGCGAGACGCTCAAGACCCATACCGGTGTCGATGTTCTTCTGCTTGAGCTCGGTGTAGTTGCCCTTGCCGTCGTTGTCAAACTGGGAGAAGACGTTGTTCCAGACTTCCATATAGCGGTCGCAGTCGCAGCCGACGGTGCAGTTCGGTTTGCCGCAGCCGAATTCCTCGCCGCGGTCATAGTAGATCTCCGAGCAGGGACCGCAGGGACCTGCGCCGTGCTCCCAGAAGTTATCTTCTTTTCCGAAGCGGAAGATGCGTTCGGCGGGGATGCCGATCTCTTTGTTCCAAATTTCAAACGCCTCGTCATCGTCCTGATAGACGGAGGGGTAGAGGCGGTTCGGATCGATGCCGACCCATTCGGGAGAAGTCAGAAATTCCCAGCTCCAGGCGATCGCTTCGTGCTTGAAGTAGTCGCCGAAGGAGAAGTTGCCCAGCATCTCGAAGTAGGTGCCGTGGCGCGCCGTTTTGCCGACGTTGTCGATGTCACCCGTGCGGATGCACTTCTGGCAGGTGCAGACGCGCTTGCGCGGCGGCTCTTCCTCGCCGCGGAACCAGGGCTTCAGCGGGGTCATACCGGCGTTGATGAGGAGGATGGATTTATCCCCCTGCGGCACGAGCGAAAAGCTCGGCAGACGCAGATGCCCCTTGCTCTCGAAGAATCGCAGGAACATATCCCGCAGCTCGTTCAGACCGTATTTCTTGTTCATTGTTTGGATCTCCTTTGTCGAAAAATAGAAAACGACCCCTCGCTTCAGGGGCGAAGACAAGCTTCGCGGTACCACCCTGATTACCGAAGGATCGGCGTCTTGATCACCGGATATCGGCGGTGAGCCGGACCGCTCCCCGCGGTCTGCCGGAAAGGGGCTGCCGCCGCCGCGCCTGCGAAGTTCCACCGACCCTCCGCTCTCTGCGAAACGCTGTGCGCCGACTCATCTTTCCGATGCGTTTTCATTTTATCTCATTTTAGCACGTTTTTGACTGTTGTCAACCGCGAATGCGGGCGAAGACGGGGTGTTATATTTACAATGTGCGGCGCTTGTGCTATACTTCTTTCGACAAAAAACGCGAGACATCGCGTGCACAATGGGGTGAAGAACTTGCGGAAACTGCTGTGGTTTTCCTGCGGGTTTTCCGCCGCCGCGCTGCTCTTTGTCTGCGGCGCAGCCGCCGTGCTCACGGCGCTTTTGCTGATCGGAGCGGCAGCGCTGCTGTTTCTGCGCGGAGCGGCACAGCTCAGACGCAGAGCGCTGGCGGTCTTTCTCGGAGCGGCGCTGGCTTTTGGATGGTGCGCCGGTTATCGGGCGCTGCTCGTGCCGGCTCCCGATGAGATCCCAAAAGAGGCAACGGCGTTTTCCGCGGTGATCACAGAGCCGATGCGGCGCATCGGCACACGCCGCTCCGCCGAGGCGAAGGTTTTGTGGGACGGAGGCTCTGCGCCGTGTCTGCTGTACTTTCCCGGAGATACGCAGGAGCTTTTTCCGGGGGATCGCGTTCGGGGCATTGCGAGCCTGCGTGCTGCGGAAGGATGGAGCGAATACCTGCTTGCACGCGGGACCTTTCTGACGGGCAACGTGCGAGAGATCACCGAGGTCGTACCGCAGACCGCGCTGTCTGTTCGGCAGCTTCCGGTCTGCGCGGCGCGCATGCTCCGACAAAGCATCCGGGACTGCTTTCCCGAGGACGGCATACCGTTCTTTCTTGCGCTCGTTACGGGAGACCGAAGCGAGCTTTCCTTTGAGGCACAGAACAGACTTTCCGTCTGCGGACTGTATCACACGATCAGCCTGTCGGGGATGCACGTTTCCGTCCTTTCCGGCTTCATCGCCATGCTCTGCGGCAGACAGCGGAAGCTTGCGGCGATCCTGGGACTTCCTGCGGTGTGGCTGTTTACGCTCCTTTCGGGAGCTGCGTCGGGCACGGTACGCGCTGCGGTGATGCAGACGGTTTTGCTGACGGCGCCCTTGCTGAAACGGGAATACGATTCGCCGACGGCACTTGCCGCGGCGCTGCTGCTGATCGTTCTGCAGAACCCGTGGGCGATCGCCGGGGTCGGCACGCAGATGTCCTTTCTGGCAACGGCGGGGATCTTCCTGCTTTGCGCTCCTTTGACGCAGCGGCTTACCCCGGAGAAATGGAAAGAGGGAAGACGCTTTGCGCCGCTTCGCTATGTGATCTCCACCACGGTGTTCAGCCTTTCTGCGACCGCCGTGACACAGCCGCTTTCCGTGATGTGTTTTGGTATGGGTTCGCTTGCGGCGCTCCCTGTGAACATTTTGTGCATCTGGGCGATCACGCTCGCCTTTGCGGGCGGTATCCTCACGGCGCTGCTCGGGCTTGTATTTCCCGCCGCGGCGGTGGTCGCGGCGACAGGCCTTGACCTGCTTCGACTGTGGACCGATGCGGTGACGGGGTTCTTTTCCGCGCTGCCGTTTCCCGCGCTGTACGGCGAGACGCCCTTTTTGCTTGCGTGGCTCTGCTTTGCGGAGATGCTGCTTCCGATGCTTCTTTTGCTGCGCCCCAAACGGACAACGGCCTTTGCCTGTGCTGCGCTGACCTTTGCGCTCTGTTTCGGCTTTACGCTTGCCGAGAAGAGCAGGGGATATTTTACAATGCTGGATGTGGGACAGGGACAGAGCCTTTTGTGGCACGATGATGACCGCACGGCGGTGATCGACTGCGGCGGCTCCGGTGAGGAAAGCGGCGAGATCGCGGCACGCGCGCTGCTTTCCGACGGCGTCCGGCAGGTGGATGCGCTGATCCTGACACACTTTGACCGCGATCACACGGAGGGCATCGCACAGCTGATGGAGCGCCTTCGGATCGAAAAACTCTACATCCCCTATGAGGCAGAGGATGAGGCGGTCGTGAAGCTCGCGGCGGAGCGGGGGATCCCTGTTTCCGTTGTGAAAGAGCACTGTGAGCTGTTTGACGGCGCCATTACACTTATGCCGCCGACTTCGGGAAAAACCGACAACTCCGGCGGTCTTTCCGTCTTGGCATCGGCGGCGGGGTGTGATATTCTTGTAACGGGAGACCTGCCTGTGCGCGAGGAAAACGCGCTTCTGAAACGTGAGAAACTTCCGGATCTGGAAGTGCTTGTGGCGGGGCATCACGGCTCTGCCGACGCGACCGGTGCGAGGCTCCTCGGGGCGCTGCGCCCGGAGCTTGTGTGGATCTCCGTCGGGGAAAACTCATACGGACATCCTGCGCCGGAGATGCTCTCCCGCGTTCGTGCCGTGGGCGGAAAAGCCGCGGCAACCATAGACAACAAAACGATGACGATCAGGTGGTGAGACAATGGCCTACAAAAAAGAGACCGACTACGAAGGTCTGCAGCAGCTGAAAAACGACATCAAGGCAGGAACGCCCGCGAAGCTCTACTTTTTCTACGGGGAAGAGTCCTATCTGAAGGAATACTACTTCGCGGCGCTGAAGAAAAAGCTGCTGGGCGGTGCGATGGAGGAATTCAACTACCGCCGCATCACCGCGGAGGAGATGAGCCCGGAGGCGCTGCGCCTCGCCGTGGACGCGCTGCCGATGCTCGCGGAGCGCGTGCTGGTACGGGTCGAGGATTATAATCCCTTCCTCGCGGCAGAGGGAGAGCGGGAGAATTTTATCTCGCTGATCTCCGATCTGCCCGACACCTGCTGCCTCGTTTTTTACTATGATACGATCCCGTATAAGACGGACGGAAAACTGAAAAAACTGAGCGCCGCTGTCAAGTCATACGGCTGCGCGGTGGAGTTTTATATGCAGTCCGAGCGCGAGCTGTGCGACTGGATCGCACGCCATTTCCGCAGCGAGGGGAAGAGCATCCACCCCGAACTGTGCCGATATCTGATCCTCCTCACGGGCGGAAAGATGCACGCGCTGGACGGAGAGATCCGAAAAATTTCGGCATACTGCTCCGGACAGGAGATCCGCAAAGAGGATATCGATGCGGTGACGGAGCCGACCCTTACGGCTGCCGCGTTCGATCTGATCGACGCTCTGGCGGCGGGAGACGCAGACAAAACGCTGCGGCATCTGCAGTCGATGCTCCAAAATCAGGAGGAGCCGATCGCCATCCTCGGCGCGGTCGGCGCGCATTTGCGCAAGCTGCTTGCCGCGAAGACGGTGCGTGCCGCAGGGGGCGGCCCGCAGCAGCTGATGCAGACGATCGACGGCAGATCGGATTTTTACGCCAAAAAGCTTCTGCAGCAGGCGGACAAGCTGGACGAAAGCTTTTGCCGACAGGCGGTGCTGGACTGCTTTGAGACGGACCGTGCGCTCAAATCCTTCGGTCGGGACAGCACGCTTACGCTGGAGCTGCTGCTCCTGAAGCTGGCGGGAAAGGGCGAAGTATGATCCGGGTCAAACAGGCGATCGTGGTCGAGGGGCGCTACGATAAGAACACGCTGAGACAGCTTGTGGACGCGCCCATCATTGAAACAAACGGCTTTGGCATTCTGTCGGACAAGGAGAAGCTGCAGTACCTTCGCCGCGTGGCGGAGGAGCGCGGGCTGGTGATCCTGACAGACCCCGACGGGGCGGGCTTCGTGATCCGAAACTACCTGAAGGGCGCTCTGCCGAAGGATCGCGTTCTGCACGCCTATGTGCCCGATGTTGCCGGAAAAGAGCGCCGCAAACGGGCTCCCGGCAAGGAGGGAAAGCTCGGTGTGGAGGGCATGACCCGCGAGGTGCTGCTCACGGCGCTCAAAAACGCCGGGGCGGAGCTGGACGGCGAATGTGCCGCGCCTGCCGCAGAGGCGATCACGCGGCAGGATTTTTATGACGTGGGTCTGACAGGCGGACCGAACAGCCGTGCGCGGCGCAAGGCGTTCACGCATATGGCGCAGCTGCCGGAGCATATGAGCACCGGCGCACTGCTTGACGCGGTCAATCTCCTGATGGACCGCGAACGTTTTTATGAACTGTGCGGAGAATTAAACAATGATTGACATCTTCGTGAACAATTTGGTGAAATCCTTTGATTCCGACCGCAATGTGCTGGACGGCCTGAGCTTTGAAGTGCAGGCGGGCGAACGCGTCGGGATTATGGGAAAAAACGGCGCGGGAAAGAGCACCCTGCTGAAGATCCTCTGCGGGGAACTGCTCCCGGACGAGGGCGAGGTGCACTTCGGTGCGGGAAGAAAGGTCGGCATGATGTCGCAGCTTCCGAGCTTCGGAGAGAGCGACACCGTCGAGGACGTGCTGCATATGGCATTTACCGAAATCGACGGCATCCGCGCGCAGATGGAGGCGCTGGAGTCCCGTATGACCGCATCCGCGCCGCAGACACTGCTGCGGCGCTATGATGAGCTTTCCGCGCGTTTTCAGTTCCTGGGCGGCTACGGAACAGCTGTGGAGACCGACAAGATCTGCAACGGTCTCGGCATCCCGCCCGCGATGCGCGAGCGGCGCTTTGCCACGCTCTCGGGCGGAGAGAAGACCCGCGTGAACCTGGCGCGGCTGCTTCTGGAGAAAACGGATATCCTGCTTCTGGACGAGCCGACGAACCATATGGATATGCGCAGCGTGGAGTGGCTGGAGGAGTACATCCTCGGTTTTAAGGGAACGGTGCTGACCGTCTCGCACGATCGCTACTTCTTGGATACGATCGTCACGCGGATCGTGGAGGTCCGCGGCGGAAAGGCGGAGTTCTACAGCGGCAACTACTCCTTCTATGCGGAGGAGAAGGAGGCGCGCTACGAACGGCAGCTCAAGCAGTACGAGAAGGAGCAGCAGAAGCTTGCGCAGCTCGGCTACACCTTTGAGCGGATGAAGGGCTGGGGCATCAACAACCGCACGCTCTTCCGCCGTGCGATGTCCATCCGCCACCGTATGGATCGGATCGAAAAGACCGAACGCCCGCAGAAAGAAATGGAATTGCGTGCGCGCTTTCAGGAAAAACTCTTTCAGGGGGACGAGCTGTTTTCCGCGCGCGGGCTGACGAAGAGCTTCGGCGACCGTGTGCTCTTTTCCGATGTGGAGCTGCAGGTGCGCGGCGGCGAACGGATCGCCCTGCTCGGTGACAACGGAACGGGAAAAAGTACCCTTCTGAAGGTCCTGCTCGGGCTGGAGCCTGCCACGGGACGGATCAAGTTCGGACCGACGGTGAAAAGCGCGTATCTGGAGCAGACGATCTGCTTTGAGCATCCGGAGCGGACGCTGCTGGACACGATGCTCTACGAAAAAAACTGCACACCGCAGTCCGCGCGGGATCGTCTCGGCGCGTTCCTGTTCCGCGGCGACGATGTGTTCAAGACCGTATCGCAGCTCTCCGGCGGAGAGATGAGCCGCCTGCGGCTGTGTATGCTGATGGATGAAAAGGTCGACCTGCTCGTGCTCGACGAGCCGACAAACCATCTGGATATCGCTTCGCGCGAGTGGATCGAGGACGCGGTGGACGCCTACGGCGGAACGCTGCTCTTCGTCTCGCACGACCGCTATTTCGTAGGACGCTTTGCCACGCGCATCTGGGAGCTGGAAAACGGAAAGATCCGCGATTTTCCCTGCGGATATGAAAAATACCGCTCGATCAAGGCGCACGAAGCCGAGGCGCAGCGGAAAAAAACGGTGAAGGAAGCACCGAAGGAAGAAAAGAAAACTGCCGCGCCGCGCGGAGATAAAAGTCTGGAGCGGAAGATCCGCCTCGCGGAGCGGGAGATCGAAAAACTGGAACAGGCGCTTGCCGCTCTCGACGAGGAGATCGCCGAAAAGGGCGGAGATTATCAGGCGCTCACAGAGCTCCTGCAAAAACGTGAGGAGCTTGAACGCGAGCTTTCCGAGCGTATGGAGGAATGGGAAACGATGAGCTTAAAGCTGGAGGGCTGCTGAATGACAAGATCCCTTCGCACATATCGGCTGCCGCTGCTGTTCGGCGCGGCGGGAGCTGCGCTGTGCCTTCTGCCGCTGAATATGACGATGACGGGGCTGTGTCTTCTGCTGCTCGCGGCGGGCGGCGCTGCGGCGATTTGGATGAGAGAGCGCGGGATCTTTCCGCATCTGCGGCAGGGACTGATCTGGGCGATGGCGCTGTGCGTGGCGCTGCTGACGGTCGCCGTTTCGCAGATCGCGCTCTTCGGACACGCCGCACCCGCGCCGCGGGAAGGCGGCTGGGCGGTCGTGCTCGGCGCGCACGTGGAGCCGAGCGGCGCGCCCTCGCAGATCCTGCGGGAGCGGCTGGACGCCGCACTCGCGTTTCATAATGAGCATCCGCAGATCCCGATGATCCTTTCCGGCGGAAAAGGCGACGATGAGCCGATCGAGGAAGCCGAGGCGATGTATACGTATTTGCAGCAGCGCGGTGCGGATATGCGCGGGATCTATCGGGAGACGGAGGCGCACACAACGCTGGAAAACCTGCAGAACAGTCGCGCGCTGGCAGAAAGGCTCGGCTTCGGCAGCGATGAGGTGACCGTTCTGACGAACGAATTTCACCTTTTTCGTGCGCTGTATCTGGCAGAGCGGCTCGGTATGGAGGCGGGCGCGGTCGGCGCGGTCACGCGCGATCCGTTTTTCCGCATCAACTACGAGCTGCGCGAGGTGTTTTCCATGGTAAAAGCCGCGGCGCAGACGGCGAATCTTTCTTGACGCGCCGAAGCTTATGTGATACGCTGTCTGTAACAAATAACGAAGGAAGGATGTACCTGTGAAACAGAGTTCGAATAAGTATTTCCATTGGGGTCTCACGGCGTTTCTGGTGATTCTGGCGAGCATCGTTGCCTATGTTGTGCTCACCAATCTGCCGGGGTTTTTCAAAATGATCTCCGACCTTTTACAGGTGCTGTCGCCGATCCTGCTCGGCGTGCTCTTCGCGTATCTTCTGAACCCGCTTGTGAAAATGTTCGAGCAGGTCGTCGTCTGGGATATGGTCGAAAAGAGCAAAAAGCCGGAACGTATGAAAAAAATCGGACGTGTTCTGGCGATCCTCTTCGCGCTTGTGATCGCGGGCATTATCCTCTACGGCCTGTTCTATATGGTCATTCCGCATTTGTACGACACGGTGGCGTCTCTGGTCGCCAGCCTGCCGTTCTACTTTGACAAGGCGCGGACGTGGATCCTCGAATTGCTCAAAAACAACGAGGCGCTGCAGGTTTCTGCGCAGAGGCTGCTGGATAATCTGTACAACGACGTGCAGAGGCTCCTCGGCGACGATCTTGTCGCCAATCTGCAGACGCTTATGGCGGGGATGACGACCTTCGGCGTTGCCATCGTGACGTCGGTGTTCAACCTGCTGATCGGTCTTGTCGCCTCGGTTTATATGCTGCTGGCGAAAGAGAATTTTCAGGCGCACGCGAAGCGGCTCGTTGTCGCAACGTTCCGTCCGCGCAACGCGGACCGCATCCTTTACCTCGGCAGAGAGGCGAACCGCATTTTCAGCGGTTTTGTGATCGGCAAGATCCTGGACTCGATCATCATCGGCATCCTCTGCTATATCGGTATGCTGATCCTTCGCCTGCCGTTTGCCGTTCTGATCTCCGTCGTGATCGGCGTTACCAACGTCATCCCGATGTTCGGTCCCATCATCGGCGCCGTGCCCTGTACGCTGCTGATCCTCATCGTCAACCCGCTGCAGGCGCTCTACTTCGTGATCTTCGTGATCGTACTGCAGCAGCTCGACGGCAATGTCATCGGACCGAAGATCCTCGGCGATTCCATCGGTCTGTCCGGCTTCTGGGTGCTGTTCTCCATCACGGTGTTCGGCAATCTCTTCGGTATGATCGGAATGCTTCTGGGCGTGCCGGTCTTTGCACTGGTTTATATCATTGTGCGGGACCTTGTGAACGCATCGCTCAGGAAAAAGGCGAAGCCGCTGAATACGGATCTGTATTATGATCTGGAAGAGGTCGCGGAGCTTCCGCCCGTTGCGGAGACCGCGGCAGAGCCGCAGGAAGATGCGGCGGAAAAGCCCGCTTCCGAGCCCGCTCCCGAAGAAAACGAAAATTCGGAGCAGGAAAAATAAAATAGGGACTTGAAAACTTTGACCCGGTGTGCTATTATGCTTAGGACAACTGAAATCACCGGGTGTGGCGAAGTTTGGTATCGCGCTTGACTGGGGGTCAAGAGGCCGTGGGTTCAAGTCCCGCCACTCGGACCAAAAAAGCACTTGCTTATGCAAGTGCTTTTTTCAATGATGTTTGCCGTTGATGATGTCGCTTCGCGAATGATGTTTCCTTCGGAAATGATGTCGACTTCGACTGATGTATTGGCAAACATTGGGTCATTGCTCTGCTTTGCAAAGAAACCGTCGACCGTATTTGCGGTCGGCTCTGTTTCTTGTTGTTTCTTTTTCGTAGAGGTATGCTTGCGGCGGCGAAAGTACAAAATTCTTGCCTTTATCAGCAGGCATTGATATGATTAATAAAAAATATTCGGAGGTATATTATGAATCCATTCAAAAAAGGCAGCAACCAATACATTGATTTTGAAACCATGTCTGACTGCAAATGGCATTGCTCTAAATGCGAACTGCTAAGCGGCCAAGCAAAAACTTGGCAGGTTTGGCGCCAAGAAAAAGGCATTCAGCTTGATCAAGATGAAAATGGGAATTGGTATAAAAT